>CAZHPS010000417.1:0-6323 GCA_964534335.1 uncultured Desulfobacterales bacterium | reverse complement strand
TTTTTATCCTGTGTCACTATGCTGATTTCCAGCAAATGGCTGTTTTTGCTTTTAATTGCTTTTAAAACAAGATTTTCCTTTGTTCCGAAAAAAAACTGTGAATTAAATTCCAAATCATAACTTGGTTTAACATTTTGAATTGAAAAAAGAAATGAAGTATCATAAAAATGGTTTTCATCAGCACTGAATACGGCTGGAATAAATTTTGTGTATTCTTTGGAAAGATTGTTCAGAATATTTGGAATTTCCTTTTCAAATATTTTTAAATCAAAAGTGGCAATACCATCCTGCAGAAGTTTTTCCATGTTCTCTTTGGGTATTTTGAAAATAATTTTATTAATCCAAAATTTCAAAAAACCGTAAATTGCATAACTTGCATAAGTTTTTCCTGTATTGTTGTATCCGCATATAATGGTCAAATCTCCAAGTTCTATTTCAGCTTTATTTAAACACCCAAGTTTTTCTATCTGAAATTTCATAATCATAACTTCCTTCAACACAGTCTGTTATCATAAAATCGAAACAGGCAAACAGAAATTTTCGGCTATAAATAAAGATAGATTATCCAAAAAAGCAGGATTTCCTGAAAATTTTAGTTTGCCTGTTTATTTCGGCTCCGTAATTCCCAAACAATTGGATATCTGTCAGGAGGATAGGGCAATATCAGCATATGACAGACCAGCCTGTTATATGCTGAGGAAGTCAGGATTTGGCATCTTAGGTGATTTCTGAAAATAAATATCCCATTTCAGTTCACAGGCACAAGCTGGAAGCTATGCTACTTTGGTGGGATGTTCTTTTCTGGAAATAACCTTAAACATATGCCGGTGACGGATTCCACAGTCCGGTTTTGCAGACCCGACCCTGAAATTCATCGTATGGATTTTAGGGAAACAAACGCAGCAGAATCGGAAATTCTCCAGAGGAGTGCAAAAATTGTATTTTTGCATACCATACCGGAAGGGACTGTCACAACTGTGCAAAAATACAATTCCCGCACTCCGGGAATCCGCTCTGCTGAAACTGTCAATCCGGATTTTCCGGAAAGACAGTTTCTTTAAAAACCGCATTTCTCAGGCATGTTTTGCGATATAATCGTAAGCATCCTGCACTTTGACCATTTTCTCGGAATCATCATCGGAAATTTCTATATCGAATTCTTCTTCCATGGACATGATCAGTTCCACCAAATCCAGGGAATCCGCGCCCAGATCATCCACAAATGTGGCTTCGGGCACAACTTCTGCCACATCCACACTCAGTTTGTCCGCAATGATTTTTCTGACTTTTTCCTGAATTTTCTCAACTTCAGACATGATGAACATCTCCTTAAAAAAAATTATATATATTGCAACTGCCTTATACGGCTGTGCAAATTGATTGATGTTGAATTAAAATGCTCCATTTCCCCTCCTGAGAGGCAGGGCTGTTAAGTTCTCCGACTTTTTCGGGACAAATCCCCTCTTGAGAGGGGCAGGGGTGTGTCTGTTCCTTTTCTGAACACACCCCTTTATCCCCTCTCAAGAGGGGAATGAAGAACTTAACAGCCCTGCCTCCTGAGAGGGGATTAAAGGGGTGTGTGAAAATGAACCCCGCCCCTCTCAGGAGGGGAACAGTCATTTTCTACATATACATTCCGCCACTGACATGAATCACCTGACCTGTGATATACGCAGCCTGTGCAGAGGCCAGAAACACCACAGCCGATGCCACATCCTCCGGGCTTCCGATTCTGCCCAGGGGAATCTGTCCCACAATGGCTTCTCTTGCTTTTTCCGGCAGTGCCGCTGTCATATCGGTTTCAATATAACCGGGCGCAACCGCGTTGACCGTAATGCCACGTGAGGCCAGTTCTTTGGCAAGGGATTTGGTCAGGCCAATGAGACCTGCTTTTGCGCTCACATAATTGGCCTGCCCCGGATTGCCGCTGACACCGACCACAGAGGTAATATTGACAATCCGTCCGCTGCGCTGTTTGAGCATGGTTTTGGAAGCGATCTTTGCACACCGGAACGCACCTTTGAGATTGATGTCCATAACATCATCCCAGTCTTTGTCCTTCATGCGCACAATCAGACCGTCACGGGTGATGCCTGCATTGTTGACCAGCACATCCAGACGTCCGCTTTCTGTCATGATGGTTTCAAAGAAAGTCTGCACATCAGCGTCAGAGGCCACACTTCCTTTGACAGCCTTTGCCTGACCTCCGCGGGAGGAAATCAGACGCAGGGTTTCTTCCGCAGCCGCATCATCAGAGGAATAGTTGAAAAATATCTGTGTATCAGGCCCGGCAAAAGCCAGACAGATGGCCCTTCCGATTCCTTTGGAGCCGCCTGTGACAGCAATAGTTTTCTGCGTTTCCGACATGCTCACCTCTCAAACACAATATCCGCGACCCGATCCATGTCCCTGACAATCCCGTTGTAACTCAGGTTAAGCTGATCGCATCCGGTGGTGTTCATAAATCCTTCCAAAGCATCAGGGCCGAATATTCCGGTTCCGCACATGATTTTCAGCACATTCTGCAAAGTCAGGGCTGATACTTCGCTGGCAAATATCCGTGACATGGCCTGATATTTTTCCGCGGCAGAATCATTTGCTTCCGTGAGACGGGCAGTCCTGCGTGCCATAGCCGCGCCCACTTCCACTCCGGTCATGGTATCGGCCAGCAGGAACATGACATGCTGCTCTTTGGTCAGACGGTTTTCATGCACCCGGTCAATGAGTTCATTCAGGGTTTTTGCTGCCAGTCCGTAAAAACGCGCACCAATATGATCATGCTTTGCATGAAGGGCTTCCATGTCAGCGGCAATATTGCCGTAATACTTGCCTTTGCTTTTCCTGCTGGTTTTCCACCGGAAAGTGCTGATGATATTCTGCTGAATTTCGCTGGTTCCCTCGTAAATGCAGGTGATCTTCACATCCCGCTTGACTTTTTCCACTTCATATTCAGCAATATAGCCGTATCCGCCCAGAGCCTGCATACAGTTGTCCGCAGCCAGATTCGCGGCTTCGGTGGTAAAGAGTTTTGCCATGGAACCTTCCACCTGCAAATCCTCTTCCCCCGCGTCCAGACGGATCGCGATCTCATCCATATAGGCTTCTGCGGCAGTCAGACGCACCGCGTTGGGAACAATGAGTTTGTGCGTATATCCCTGTTTTTCCGAAAGAGGCGCGCCAAACTGTATCCTCTCTTTGGCATATGGAATCGCAATTTCCATTGCTCTTTCAACCGAGCCCAGAGCCATAGCCGCTACCATCAGCCGGGTATAGCCGAAAACCTTGTTGGCCTGTTTGAGTCCCTGCCCCGGAACCATGCCGATGAGGTTTTCCGCAGGCACAGTTACATCATCAAAGGTAAGGGGTGAGGTGTTTGACGCCCGGATGCCGTGCTTTTCCTCGCCTTTTCCCTGAATGAATCCCGGAGTTCCCTTTTCCACAACAAAGAAAGACGGGCCTTCGGGTGTATTAGCCAGACAGGTGACAAAATCCGCATATCCGCCTGTGGAAATAAACTGCTTGGAACCATTGATTTTGTAGGCTGTCACAGTGCCGTCCGGCCCGGTGACCGGCTCTGCTTTGGTTTTCAGCGCGGCCAGATTGCTTCCCGCGTTGGGTTCTGTGACCGCATAGGCCACCAAAGTGTTTCCCTCTGCGATTTTTCCCAGCCATTTCTGTTTCTGTTCATGGCTTGCGCCCACCAGAATGGGATCTGCGCCAAGCTGAACCGCAAAAAAACCCGTGCCAACGCCCAGACAGATCTTGCACATCTCCCGGACAACCGTGCAGCAGTCTCTTGCGCCCCCGTCCATGCCGCCATAGGCTTCCGGAATAAAAAGGAGCTGGAGACCGATGTCGGTTCCCAGCATTTCCCGGATAGTTTGCTCCGGGAATATCTCCTTTTTGTCAAATTCCAGAATTTTCTCTTTTGTCAGAAGCCGTTTTCTGAGCTGCCGGACCGTGTCCGCGACCATCTGCCGGGATTCATCATCCAGCCCCCTGAGTTCGGTTCCTTCCGGTATCTCAAACCCTGACATTGAGCATATCCTTATTCATCATTGATTAGTCTGATTCGGTTTCCAGTACGGCCCGGCCTTTGTAGGTTCCGCATTTCAGGCAGGCATGATGGGGAAGTCTGGCTTCTCCGCACTCCTGACATGTGGTGAGTGTAGGGGCAGCCACTTTCTGATGGGTTCTTCTCTTGCGTCCTTTGGACTTGGATATTTTATGCTTGGGTACTGCCATAAGTAATCTCCTAACTGTTTTGAATTACAATGATAAATTATAAAAACACAGTATGAGCAATTTCTTGTCTCTAGTAATTGAAATAAAAGAAATTGTCAAGAACTTTTCCTCCTGTTTTTTCCTTTTTCTTTTCTTGTGTGAAAGGTTCAGATATGTTATATATGCAGGTTTATGGCATATACCGGCAAAAAAAGCGTCCGGACAGAAAAATCTGTCTGAAAATCAACTGATTTTTAACGGTTGGCCGTCAGATTCAGGATTGGAATCCCGGAGGAAATTTCGGGCATCTGTTTCGCTCCCCAAAGAACCCCATGCCGGGATAATTGCTTATTGCTTACTATGCCTCAGCAAAGTAGACATGGCAGATAATACAACGGAAACAAATTGTTGAAGGCAAAGTCCAAAGCATTTTTTTGCTATGTGGCCTGCTTTCCGCAAATAATAAGGTAAAGGTGCTTATGGAAGAAATTATCACACGTTTTCCGCCCAGCCCCACAGGTTATCTCCATGTGGGCGGTGCGCGGACAGCTTTGTTCAACTGGCTCTATGCCCGGCATACACGCGGCAGATTTGTTCTCCGCATTGAAGATACGGATGTGCAGCGTTCCACTCAGGAATCTGTGGATGCCATCTTTGACTCCCTGAAATGGCTGGAGATTGACTGGGACGAAGGCCCTTATTTCCAGTCCCAGCGTTTTGACCTCTACCGGGAATATATTCAGAAACTGCTGGATTCCGGTAATGCCTATTACTGTGACTGCTCCCCGGAAAAGGTGGAGGAGATGCGGAAAAAAGGCATGGCAGCAGGGGGCAAGGCCAAATATGACGGCACATGCAGGGAAAGAAAACTTGCCAAAAGTGAAAACACGGTCGTGCGTTTCAAGGCTCCGCTTTCCGGCACAACCGTGCTGGAAGACCGGGTCAAAGGCAATATTGTGTTTCAGAATGCGGATCTGGATGATTTTGTCATTGCACGCAGTGACGGAACCCCCACCTACAATTTTGTGGTCGTGGTGGATGATATTGAAATGAAAATCAATACCATCATCCGGGGCGATGACCATGTGAGCAATACGCCGAAACAGATACTGCTGTACAAGGCTTTGGGCGCAAAACTGCCTTTGTTTGCCCATGTGCCCATGGTGCTGGGAAAAGACAAAACCCGGTTAAGCAAACGCCACGGGGCCATGTCTGTAACCGAATACCGGAAAATGGGATTTCTGCCGGACGCGCTGATCAATTATCTGGTGCGGCTGGGATGGTCATACGGGGATCAGGAATTTTTCACGCGTGAGGATCTAAAGGAAAAGTTCACGCTGGATAATGTGGGAAAATCCGCAGGCGTTTTTGATCCGGACAAACTTCTGGCCCTGAACGCGGATCATATCAAGGCAGCAGATCCGGAAAAACTGATTCCCCATCTCAAACCTTTTTTGGAAGAAAAAGGCATAGATGCACAGGATACAGCGTATCTGGTAAAGGTTATCAGAACCCTGAACGCACGCAGCAAAACTCTGGCGGAACTGGCTGAAAATGCCCTGTTTTATTATCAGGACACCATTGTTTATGATCCGAGTGCTGCAAAGAAAATCCTCACGCCGGAAAGCGCGGAACCCATGAATCTGCTGATTAAGGAACTGGAGGCTTTGACAGAATTTACGGAAAAAACTCTGGAAAACGCTTTTCTGAAAGTCGGAGAGGCCACCGGCCTGAAACTGGGCAAAATCGCGCAGCCCGTGCGCGTGGCCCTGACCGGAAAAACAGCGAGCCCAGGAATTTTTGAAATTGTTGAAATTCTGGGAAAAGAAAAGGCAGTGGCAAGAATCCGGGCTGCGGTGGACTCTGTTTCCGGGAAATAATCTGCATTCATCCGGAATCCAAACTGAAAGTTTGGACAGGTGCAGTTTTTGCCTGAATTCCGAAGTGCCAAACTTTCATTTTGGCACTTCTCAGGGAAAGATGAAAAGATCTAAAAAAATCTCTTGACGGAAGCAAAATATTCCGGTATAAAAGCAGGGTAAATTTTTTGAGGGATCGTCTAGCGGCAGGACGACGGGTTCTGGCCCCGTTAACCTAGG
>CAZHPS010000416.1:0-6354 GCA_964534335.1 uncultured Desulfobacterales bacterium | reverse complement strand
ATAAAAATCAGAGAAATCAGATGAATCAGACAAATCAGAGTTCAGACAGCAGTCAGTCCCGGTCAGTCCCTTAATCCTGAAAATCCGGGTTCAGACAGCAATCAATCCCGGTCAATCCGGACGAATCACAGTTCAGAACACAAACTGTCAGTCAGCAGCAGATTTCCTCTTTTTCTTCTCTTTCACGGCCTTCAGAACATCCTCCGGTGATTTTGCGGTTTTCACGGCAGCAAGAATGCCCATCAGCCTGTCCGGTTTTTTTATTCTCCTGATTTTCGTATATACCGCATCTCCCTTATCTCCGAACTTCACCTCAAGAACGGTCTGAAGGGAAGCCATTATACCGATTCGCTATTGAATTTATACAATAAGGTGAATTATTTTCTCTGTGTTCTCTGTGGTTTTTTTCTCTCTGTGTCTCTGTGGGAAACTGAATCATAAGTATATGTTCAATGGAGAATTGGTATTATGCCTTCCAGTTTTCCCTTTTCCATTCCGATCCGTTCGGCTGTTGTGATATACTGCATATTCACCTCCCTTTCATAATCCATGAGTTTTTCATGACAGATGTTTTCCATGTCACCCGGAAGCACCATTATCCAGTCAATGAAGCGGTACAGGCGGATAATATCATCCTTTGTCCATCCGTGCCGGTAAAGATTTTTGCTGAGTGCCAGTTTATACTGCAGGCGGCTCTGCTTATCCTTCCGGGTTTCCAGGGTTTTCAGATGGGCCATAACCGCCACAGCAAAAGGATTCTGCGAGGATTCAGGCAGTTTCCACTTTTTTCTGTAATCCAGCAGATTAACGCAGGGAAATGAAAACTTCGTGCTGCATCCCCACAGCTCCTGCTCATATTTGGAAACCTTCCATTCCGGATCTGTGTCTGTCAGCACGGCCAGACTGACCACCGGTCTGCCGTACAGATCCCGGCCCCTGTAATTGTAAACAAATACCCTCTGCGGAAATTCCTCCTCTTTGCCACCCTGAATCTCGGCATGGGCCATCACCCATGTTTCATCCCCGTTTTTCTTCCACACCTGCATCAGCCGGTCCGCAATGCGGTTGCCGGTGTCAGACTCACGCGTGATCTGGTGCAGTTCCTTGTCCAGCGGGACATACCCTTTTTCCCAGTCAATCTCTTTCTCAATCTTCGGGAAAAAAAAGAGCATGAACTCACGGAAATACGCTCCCAGTATCTCCTTCCACGGACTGTCAAAAGTTTTTCTGTCTGTCATATTCTTAATTCCGCTGCAAAATTTTTCGGAGTCCCAAACTGGAAGTTTGGGACTTTCACCTCTGTCTGAACCCGGATTAACAGGATTTAAGGATTAACAGGATTTTTCATCCCGGTCAGTCCCTTAATCCTGCAAATCCCGGTTCAGACAGCAGAACAATCTGTGAAATCAGTTTAGGGAAGAGAAATTTCCTACAGTGCCGTTTCAGGTGTCAGGTTTCGGGTGTCAGGGAACAGATGCACAGCACTGAAACCGGTATATCAGCAGTTTTCAAATACCTCAGGTGATTTATGAAAACAAAAATACCGGTTCAGTCATCTGAAAGATATGACAACTTTCGGAAAGTTGTCAAATATGGGGTATATTCTTTTCCGGAAATCGACTTACAGATAGCCCCGCGCGATTTCATCAGCCAGCACGCCGATAAACAGGGTTACGGAAATGACGCTGTTCACATGAAAAAACGCAATATTCACATGCCGCAGATCATCGGGTTTGACGAGCCAATGCTCAAAGATCAGCAGCAGTCCGATAATACCGGTTGTCATCAGATAGATCTGTCCCATATCAAAAACAAAATACAAAGCCATAAAGGACAGATATGAAACAAAATGGATGATTTTTGCAATGGTCAGAGCGCGGGCTGCACCAAAAACAGCAGGAATGGAATACAGTCCCATTTTCCGGTCAAATTCCTCATCCTGACACGCGTACAGCACATCAAATCCGGAAATATACGTCAGCAAAGCCAGACTGAGCCATAAGATTTCGGGATCAAAGGATTTAGCTATGGCAATCCATGCTCCCAGCGGAGCCAGAGAAATGGCAAATCCCAGCCAGAGATGGGCAGTCCATGTGAAATGTTTGGTGTAAGAATAGAAAAAAAGAACAGCCAGCACCGGAAAGGAAAGCCAGAAGCAGATGGTTCCGAGTATGGCAGCAGACAGGATGAACAAAAGGGAAAAAATGACCACAAAGATTTTTGCAGCAGTTACAGAGAGTTTTCCTTTGGGAATTTCCCGGTTTTGTGTGCGGGGATTGTGTGCGTCCAGTTGTGCATCCATAATCCGGTTGAATCCCATAGCCGCAGACCGTGCGCCGAACATGGCTGTCAGCACCCAGAAAATATTCCATAAAGTCAGAGGATGTTCTCTTTGTGCCAGCACCACAGCGGACAGGGCAAAGGGAAGCGCGAAAACGGTATGGCTGAATTTCACCATTCTGCCATAGGTGAAAATCCGTTCAGGAATAGGATGTTTTTTTTTCATTGCATGTTTCCCGGACTTCCGAAGTTTCCAAAACTTCGGAGCTTTTTGTGCAGGTTTCCTGTGAACTGCGCAGGGGCATTCATTTTTCATTGACCGGTGCGGCTGATCATGGAAACAAAAATCCCGACAATTTTTTTCGGATTTTTTATATAATAATCTTCGATATCTATGTATACTGTGTCATTTTCCAGTTTCAGAAATTTCCAGGCATGTCCTGTTGTAACCGCGCCATATATACATGGCAGGGCATTGCCTTCCCGCTCATTATAAATTTTTGCAGCGGTCATTTCCGCAGCACACTGCCCCAGTCCGCTGACAATTTTTTCATTTTTTGCCTCAACCATTGCCACCACAGGCGTTTCCAGATAGAACTGGTGCGGTGATTTGCTTATAAGAAAATCGCAGAATCCGTTTAATCCCTTGTCTTTATCCACAGTAAAATCTATGCCGGAAAAAAAGCTGATCTTCAGCTTATTTTTAATCTCCAGCAGAATATTGATGATGATCAGTTCCGAACAGGCTTTTTCCGTACTGATTGCCAGAGCAATAGGGATGTTCTGCCTTAAAATTGCGGATAAAAAATCACTGATTTCCACTTCTTCTGCTTTTGAAAACAAATCCTGGTTTTCCACAATTTTCAGATTGAATTCAGATTTGATTTTTTTTAAGTCAAAGTCACTGTATGACATAAAAACAGGTCTCCCTTTCATTTTCAGATTTCCCGCTACGCGGTTTGTTCTCCATTAAACAAAATAAAATCAATAAATTTTGCACTTTTCTGAAAAGATCTGCTGACTCTGCCTGCACACAGGATGTCTGCCTGTCGCTTATTTCTTTTTTACACCAAAGACGGTAAGCACAGGCAGATGATCCGAGGCATCCGAAGCAATCACCCGGTGTTCCAGAACTTCCCATGCGGCAGGGCCAAGAATAAAATCAATGGTTTCCCTGGGTTTTCCGGCAGGGAAAGTGAAAGGGCCGTCAAACACACCGGAAAAAAGGTTACTTTCTGAAAACACCTTCATGGGCGGTTCATGGGGCGCAGCATTGAAATCTCCGGCCATCAGTGTGTCCCGCTTTCCTGTATATGCCAGTATCTGCTGCGCCTGCGCCAGATTGTTTTTCCGGCTGTAGGAATCATTGTGCAGGGATGCCATCAGGACTTCCTGCTCTCCGATACGGGCTGAACACCAGAGCGCGCGGCGGTTGTTTTTGGTGACATAAAAAGGCTGGCGTCCGATCAGATTCAGATTGGTCACGCCCTGTATGGGAAAACGGGAAAGAATCGCATTCCCGCCCACAATCCGGTAAAAAGGCAGTCCGAAATTGTAGTTTTCCCCAAATGTCCACATGTGCATTCCGGTGGCCTCTGCCAGTTCCGCAATCTGATCCACCGGGCATGGCGTGCATTCCTTTATAATTTCACATAAAAAAACAATATCCGGCTTTTCTGCCCGGATCAGATCTGCCATGCTTTGCAGTCTTTTCCGTGCTTTTTCCGGCGGATCAAAGGAAAGTCCGCCATTGTGAACAAACAGTTTTGCCACATTCCAGGACATCACCCGCAACGTAATATTTCCGCTGTCTTCCTTTGCCGGAGGCACAGCAGGATGTGAAGTCAGACCTGTGACAACTTCCTCATTATGTGCCAGCACCAGTCCGTTTACCGCAAACAGCAGCACCGGAATCATCCCAAGGAAACAGACAATTCCCGCGAAAAGGAGTATCTTTTGAAACAGAGACCTGTGTTTTGCCATTTTTTTATCATTCCTTTCTTTCCCACAGAGGATTCCTGTTCAGGTTTGGGGACTTGCAGACAAATAATCCGCTTTTTTTCAAAAACACTGCCGCAAAGACGCAAAGAAACGAAGTTTCACAAAGATTTTTTTTCTTTGTGCATCTTTGCTGCTTTGTGTCTTTGTGGCAGAAAAATATATACCATTACTTGAAACATTTGCAGAGGTTCAGATTCATATCTCCATCAGGTTTTGGAGAGGACAGAAGTTGGTAAAAGAACTATACCATTACCTGAAACATTTGCAGAGGTTCAGATTCAGATCTGAATTCCGCACAGAAAAACTCTGTGTGACTCTGCGGAAACTCTGTGTGACTCTGCGGTTAAAATCCGCCGGCAGAATTTCCAAAATGTTTTAAGTATCGGTATATACTTTCATCGTCATTCCGGCAAAAGCCGGAATCCAGTGTTTTCAACGGTTTTAGGATACCGACTTTCGTAAGTATGACGGCGGTGTCTAAGGTGCGCTCTTGGTTATGTGCTACAAATGCCAATTAAGGGTCAAAAAGTCTGGAATCAGTAAAAACAGGTATTGCAAAAGCAAACATGCCGAACCGGTTTTGTAACTGTCTGTTTTTACATTGCCGGATTCAACCCTTAATTCGCATTACAAATCCTGCTCCAGTATGCTTCCGGGTTTTGGGGTTCCCAAAGGTCTGGCAGACAGGGTTTTCACCCGGTTTTCCAAATCTGAAACCTGTTTCTGCAGGGCTTTGATGCTCCTGTCCTTTTCCCCCAGATTTTTATTCAGCAAATCAATCTCTTTCTGATACTGTCTCTGCTGGGCTCCGATAGCCGAATTCAGGGCTTTCCGGTCAATGGTGTCAGCGAGCATGTCCACAATATCGGTTTTCAGACGGCTCATGTCCTGGGTCAGGGAATCTAAATCCGTGTCCGGATTTTTCATTGCGGTCTTTACCTTTTCCATCTCCGCATTCACAGCAGTGAGATGCGCCTCAATTTTTTTCAGTTCTGCCTGGGTTTTCTTCAGATCTTCCGCAACTGGCGCAAAGTTCTTCGTAATTTCAGATGCTTTGTCTGTCATCCCCTTCACCTGTCCGGCAGTTTCCTTTTTCAGGCTTTCAAGAGCTTCTTTGGAGGCTTTGGCTTCATTGAATTTGCGCAGATTTTCTTCCATTTTCCCCAGTTTTTCCTCCAGGGCGTCAGAAGTTTTCTCAAAAACCAGAAAAGCCTCTTTCAAAGGTTCTTCCTTTTCTGCCAGACTTTTCTGAATCCGTTCATACTGTGCTGTCAGTTCTGCGGATTTGGCATCCAAAGCCTGGGCGACAGCCTGAACGCCTGCTTTGGCCCCGGATTGCTCGGACAGGGCGATCTGTCTGCCAATGTCCTTATAAACATAATACAGGGCTGCGGCAAAGAGACAGGGCAGCAGAAAGGCCAGCAGACTGAGTCTCCGGTTGATTTTTTCCACCCGGAGGACATCTGCTGCTGTTCCTGTCCGTGTCTGAAAATTCTCACGTGCCGTGCGTACAAACTTCGGAGGAGTTTCCTCATCCGCGTCATCCAGTCCGATTTTGAAACCTGTTTTTTTTTCTTCCATAATCTATTCCCATTCAATGGTGGCAGGCGGTTTGGAACTGATGTCATAAACAACCCGGTTTACCCCTTTGACTTCATTAATAATCCGGTTGGAGATACCGGCCAGCAGTTCATGGGGAAGCCTTGCCCAGTCCGCAGTCATGGCATCTTTGCTGGTCACAGCCCGCACTGCCAGAATATTCTCATATGTCCGGTGATCTCCCATCACGCCCACACTTTTTATGGGCAGAAGGATAGCGAATGACTGCCAAAGTTTTCGATAATAACCGTTTTTCCGGATTTCATCAAGCAAAACCGCATCTGCGTCCCGGAGGATGGCAAGACGTTCTGCTGTAACTTCGCCCAGCACCCGGATAGCCAGACCCGGACCCGGAAAAGGCTGACGCCAGACCATTTCCTCATCCAGTCCCAGTTCTGTTCCCAGTTCCCGCACCTCATCCTTGAACAGATATTTGAGGGGCTCCACCAGTTTCAGTTTCATTTTTTCCGGCAG
>CAZHPS010000415.1:0-6363 GCA_964534335.1 uncultured Desulfobacterales bacterium | reverse complement strand
TCTTTAAATTTCATCAGTTATGCAATTTGAAATGATTTTTGTCCGGTAGTAAGATTTGGAAGATAATCTGGAGTTTGTATGCGCTTCGATAAGATCAAGTATAGTTTGGAGGGAATTTCAATATTTGGAGATAGAATTGGCTGAGACAGGGAACAAATTTGCGGAAGATTATTACAACGTTCAACTAGTTAAAACAGGTCCACATATACTGACAAAACTGACTTATAGGTATGATCCGAAGTATAGAATATTCAGAAGAATCAAACCATGAAGCGTTCGGAATTTAATAGTTTTCCTCTTTATCCGTTCTCCCCTCGTTCCCACGTTTTACATATGAACGTACTCCGGACGCTCCGGCATCCCAATACCCCTGTCAGAACCGGGATTCTCAGGATTAAATGATTGACCGGGATTTTCCATTTCACCTGCCGGGCTCTGTCTTCGGACTACAGTTATGATCCGGAGTACAGGTTCAGATACCTGACACGGGAAGAGATCACGGCGGAATCCGGCCTGAGCAGAGTGTCCGAAAGGGAAAGGACATATGGGGACAGGAACGGGGACGGGACATACGACCTGATCCGGGATGAGGTGACAGTCAGCGGAAAGACAGGATACAGTGAACAGGATATCACCGCATCCCGGAAAACCGTAACCTCTCCGGAAAACCGCACCGTGACATATGAATACGATCCGCTCACCCTGCTGACGGGAGGCAGTGCGCCAGAAGCTGGAGGCGGAAAGGGCATGGGTGACATATGAATACGATCCGGTCACCCTGCTGACGGAACGCATCCGTGTGCCCGGGCTGAACCTGACGGAATTCGGTTATGACACCCGCGGGCGTCTGACTTCCGTCACGTCCGGAACCCGGCAGAGCTTCTTTTCCTACGGCTCTGACGGCTTCCTGTCTTCCGTGACCGATCCGGAAAACCGGACAGCCACTTATGATCATGACGCGGTCGGACGTGTCACGGGTGTTCACCGGCCGGACAGTTCTTCCGTGTATTTCACCTATGACAGAAACGGCAATATGACCGTGCTGACAAACCCGAACCCCGCGGATCACGGTTTCGGTTATAACAGTGTGAACCGGAACACCTCGTATCAGACACCGCTGAGCGGTTCTTATCAGTATGTGTATGACCGTGACCGCAGGCTGACAAAGACCGTGCTGCCCTCCGGAAATGAAATCACAAATGTGTATGAAGGCGGAAAACTCACGCAGACACAGTTTCCCGAAGGCACAGTTGATTATCTGTATTATCCATGCGGCAGCAAAGTGCAGTCCGTCACAAAAGACGGGGAAAGCCTCACATATGACTATGACGGTTCCCTGCTCACATCCGAAACCCTGTCCGGAACCCTGAACGGAAGTCTTTCATACGCATACAATAATGATTTTGCGGTGAAAAGTTTCAACTATGCCGGTGGGACAGAGAACCTCACATACGACAGTGACGGTCTGCTGACCGGGGCCGGGCGCTTCACCGTGACCCGCAATGCGGAAAACGGCCTGCCCGTGTCCGTAACTGACGGAACCCTGACTCTTTCCCGCACTTTCAACAGTTACGGGGAAACGGAATCACAGGCGGTGACTGCGGGCGGTCAGGGCATTTCACAGATGAACCTGACCCGCAGCAATGCCGGGCGGATCACGGCCAAAAACGAAACCTCCGGCGGCGTGACATCGGATTATCTGTATACATATGATCCGGCCGGGCGACTGCTGACCGTGACAAAGAACGGTGTGCTGACAGAAGAATACCGTTACAATGCCAACGGCTCCCGGATTTATGAGATGAACACCCTGCGGGGCATTGCGGGACGGAGCATGGCATATTCCGCTGAGGATCACCTGCTCACGGCCGGGGATGTGATGTACACGTACAGCCCGGACGGGTTTCTGACCGCAAAAACAGCCGGAACAGAAGTCACCGCCTGTGATTACTCCTCACGGGGCGAACTCATGGGCGTGACCCTTCCCGGCGGCACTTCCGCTGAATATGTCCACGATCCGCTCGGTCGCAGAATCGCCAAAAAGGTGAACGGTGTCATCTCCGAAAAATACCTGTGGTCCGGACTCACCACCCTGCTGGCCGTGTATGACGGCAGCAACAATCTCCTCATGCGCTTTGAATACGCCGATGCCCGTATGCCCTTTGCCGTGATGAAGGCCGGTGTGCTGTATTATATGGTTTATGATCAGGTGGGTTCCATGAAACTCATTGCCGACAGCGCCGGAAACGTGGTAAAAAGCATTGAATACGACAGCTTCGGAAACATCATCAGCGATTCAAATCCCAATTTTGCCGTGCCGTTCGGTTTCGCAGGCGGCCTGCATGACCGCCATACCGGGTTGGTAAGATTCGGGTACAGGGATTACGATCCCGAAACCGGGAGATGGACGGCCAAAGACCCCATTGGCTTTGCGGGAGGGGATACGGATTTGTACGGGTATTGTTTGAATGATCCGGTGAATTTTTCGGATCCTGACGGTTTGATAAGTCCAAATGGGTCAGGAGGCGGAGGAGCATCCGGAGGATGGTCAAACAGTGCCGCCAGAATCAACTGGGGGAAGCAGGGAAAGCATATTCCGGGGCACAATAATTACACTCCGGGCCGGAGCATTATAACCAGCGACCCAGCTATACTTGCGGAAAAAGCCGGAACCGGACAGCAGATCAGTAATACTGATGTGGGAACTCCGGGCTCGAAGGAGAGAGTAAACTTTGGAGAAACAATTGGTACATATACTGATCCAATTTTGGTTTTCTTTGGCACGGAAATTGCCTATGCGCCCAAACAGTTTTTTTCAGCCCGTCTGCGGGGTTTTTCAGGCCAAAAACGGATGTTTTTTCACTTTCAGCACGTCAGGCAAAAATCATGCCAAAGAAAACCAAAATTGGATCAGTATATATTGATGAATCAGGAAATGCATTTCCCACAACAAATGGAATCATCCATTATGGAAATGATGGCATTCATATCGTTCCCGCTAGGCCGTGTAAATGATATCCAATAAGGATCCTGTAATCAAAGCACGACTGTCTCTGCAACGTGCCCTTTTGGGGGAAGTGTCCTCTAATCTTCGGGCGGTAGTGTTTTCAATAACCGGTCTCATAATAACTGTCCGTTTTTATTTTGACGGACCTGTCAGTCAGGAAGATGAGGAATCCGCTTCTTATGTGGAAACTGAAGTTCTTGCTGACTATGAACCTGAATATACGGTAACAGCCCAATGTATCAGGTCAGATTTTCCATCATCGATCAATGATGATGGGTTATGGGTATACCTGAGACGGGAGAATTCTTGAGGAAAAATCAGGTTGATTCTCTGAATGTGGTAAAAGGGTTGAGTAGATATTTTCGGTAACATCATCAGTGATTCCGCCCCGTCTTTTGAAATACCCTTCGGCTTTGCCGGAGGCCTGCATGACCGGGATACCGGGCTGGTGAGATTCGGATACCGGGACTACGACCCCGAAACCGGAAGATGGACAGCCAAAGACCCCATCGGCTTTGCGGGCGGGGATACGGATCTGTACGGGTACTGCCTGAATGATCCGGTTAATGCGGTTGATCCGTCCGGATTGTTTGAAAATCATTGGAATGATATCAGAATGGACAGGAGCAAAGGAGAAATATATTATAAGGGGTATTTATATGCATTCCGTATGGCCGATGGAAACTGGCATGAGGCAACTCTTGAGCCTGACGGAAAAATCTGGCCGGGCGGTTTTGATTCCGAAGATGTTATTGTAAATGAACTTATTAACAGACTGGAAAATGATGATCTCACAGATTTCGGTTTGAGTGCTGTCAGTCTCGGTGCTGCTATAGGAAGCGCTGCAACAACAGGAGGAACAAGCTGGGCGCTGTGGGGAGCAGGTGCGGCCTGTGATACAGCATCATATGTGAGAAGCGGAGATGTGACGCAACTGATTCCCTCTGCATTAGGCAATCCTGCTTTGGGGAAAACAGGCGGAGTGCTTGGAATAGGAGGAGCCGCCATAAACGCTGCCAGGAGTGCCGACTGATGAAAAAAAACATAAGAATTATGTTTTTTTTAAGTGAGTTGGCAGTGGTTTGTCTGGGAACATATCTGTACTGGCTGACCAAACCCCAATTTATAATAATTGATTATTCAGTTACCTGCCTGGTGTTATTTAATGCGGTTTACAGTACGACAGGTTTTATTTTCAGGTTCTCTTTTCGTGGACAATATCCTGAAGATTCCGGAAAAAATGACCTGATGAGACTTGGCACAATGGTAGTTTCGATACTGATTGCTGTGCTGGTTTTGGTCTCATAAAAAGTAAGCGGATTCCACTTTCCCCTGCCAAGGAAGTCATCATGATTTTCCCCCTCGTTCCCACGCTCCCGCGCGGGAACGCCCTCCGGGACGCCCGACCCGGCTGAGTCTCTCGAAGTCCGGCGTCCCGGATACCCTGTCAGAACCGGGATTCTCAGGATTAAGGGATTGACCGGGATTGATGCTGAGTAATTTCAGAGCATCCTGCGGTTCCCGGTTCCGGCAGCAGGACCCTCCCCGCCTGCTTCCCCCCGCCGTATTTTTTCCCTGCCCACCTCCGAAACCCTGTCCGGAACCCTGGATGACACACTGTCATACGCATACAATAATGATTTTGCGGTGAAAAGTTTCACCTGTGCCGGGGGGACGGAGAATTTCACATACGACAGTGACGGCCTGCTCACCGGGGCCGGGCGGTTTTCCATATCCCGCAATGCGGAAAACGGCCTGCCCGTGTCCGCAGGTGACGGAACCCTGAACCTTTCCCGCACCTTCAGCGGTTACGGCGAGACGGCCCCGCAGACCGTGGCGGCCGGCACGCAGAACCTGTCACAGATCAGCCTGACCCGTGACAATGCCGGGCGGATCACGGCCAAAACCGGAACCTCCGGCGGTGTGACATCGGATTATCTGTATACATATGATGCGGCCGGGCGCCTGCTGACTGTGACAAAGAACGGTGTGCTGACAGAAGAATACCGTTACAATGCAAACGGTTCCCGTGTTTATGAGATGAACACCCTGCGGGGGATTGCCGGAAGAAGTATGGCATATTCAGCAGAGGATCACCTGCTCACCGCGGGCGGGGTGACGTACACGTACAGCCCGGACGGGTTCCTGACCGGACGCACTGCCGGGGCAGAAACCACCACGTATGATTACTCCTCACGGGGCGAACTCATGGGCGTGACCCTTCCAGGCGGCACTTCCGCTGAATATGTCCATGACCCGCTGGGAAGAAGAATAGCCAAAAAAGTGAACGGTGCTGTCACCGAAAAATACCTGTGGTCGGGCCTCACCACCTTACTGGCCGTGTATGACGGAAACAATAACCTGCTCATGCGCTTTGAGTATGCGGATTCCCGTATGCCCTCTGCCGTCATGAAGGCCGGTGTGCTGTATTACATGGCATATGATCAGGTCGGTTCCCTGAAACTGGTTGCGGACAGCGCGGGGAATGTGGTAAAAAGGGTTGAGTACGACACCTTCGGAAACATCATCAGCGACAGCGCCCCGCTCTTTCAAATCCCGTTCGGCTTTGCCGGGGGGCTGCATGACCGGGACACCGGGCTGGTGAGATTCGGGTACAGGGACTACGACTCCGAAACCGGGCGGTGGACGGCCAAAGACCCCATCGGTTTTGCAGGCGGGGATACGGATCTGTACGGGTACTGCCTGAATGACCCGGTGAATTGGGCTGATCCGTGGGGACTTGCTTCAATTACGGTTTATTCAGAGAACAGAGAAGGTTCTTCGAGCAGCAGTTCCTTTTATGGATATGGACATTCATGGGTTAAAATAACCAATGATGACGGAACATCAGTTCAAAAAGGCGCATATCCCGGAGGATTGGTCGAGGATGATTATGCTCTGACTTCAACTCCTGAATATACATGGAATATAACGCAGACTGATGCTGATGCTGCAACCCAGGCAGTCAAAGATTTTGGCAACTGGGCTCTTTTTAATAATAACTGTGTGGATTTAACTGAAGATGTATTGAAGGCAGCAGGTATTAAACACCCCAATTTTGATACATGGGGAGTTTCGGATCCTGCTAATGTATATAAATGGCTAAATGATTTAAACAAAAAAAACAGTCCTTGCAAATGATAAAAACCTGTGCATAAATTCAGCCACATTGTCTGCAGAGCGGGCACATGTTTTTCTGTGCCCGCTGGACTGCCGGGAAGGCGGACAAATATCCACTTCCGCCCTCTCTGCGGATATTACGAAACTTTTGCTGAGGCACTTAAGTAAGTTTCCATAAATATTCATGTATAATAAAATTTTAAAAAATGTATTTTTTTACTTTACAATTGATCAAA
>CAZHPS010000414.1:0-6413 GCA_964534335.1 uncultured Desulfobacterales bacterium | reverse complement strand
AAAAATACATTTTTTAAAATTTTATTATACATGAAGATTTATGGAAACTTACTTACTACTGTTGAACACTCACTGCCAGAGTATTCTCATTTCCCCGTAAAATATCATCTGCAATCCGGTTCAGTTCTTTCCTGAAAATCTCCGGCTGCACAGATGCTGTCCATTTTATCTCAGAAAGCATATTCTCAGGAAAAGACATCAGAATATTAAACAGAACCATTGGATCAATACCGGCTTCTTTGGTTTTTGCCTCCTGCATTGCAGATACCCGGTCAAATTCCCTGTTTTTGGAAATTATCCAAATATCAGCAATATCTTTTGCCTCATACCTGAATACCGCTGATAATTTATTGGATAACATATTCTGCCAACTGTCAATTTTACCCAGTATCCCATGATGTTCAAAATCTCCGTAATGCGATGCCACATCATTGACAAGATCAAGTTTTAATTCAGTCTGCTCATTTCCGACAGTTTTTATCAGAAAAAACTGCATGTAATTCTCATATTTTTGTAAGCGGTTATAATCAATTGAAAACAGCCCGGCTGCCTGGGCAGATTCAAACTCCCTGAACAGAGTCTGAACATATACAGCATAATTATCATCCTGATTTACAAACAAATCAGGAGCATCAGAATATCTGTGATTAAAGTACCCCCGGCTGAGTGCGGTACCACCGGTGAGATAAAAGGGTGTGCCTGATTTTTTCACGGTATTCAGGACTCCATCCTGAAAAGGATACAGGCTCTCCCTGTAATATTTTTCTTGCAAATTCATATTTTTCCCGCAGTTCCCGGATCCGGATCCGGCTGATAATTTCTTTGGTAAGCAGTTTTGTCAGTCCGTCAATTCCGAAAAGATTTATCAGATCATACCAGGAAAGCCTCTCCAGCATACGAATCAGGGCGGTCTCCTGCGTGAAATATCCTGCCCGCTCTTTTCTGCCTGAAGCCGCTTCAAACACCTCATAAGGGTCTGTATGATAATCCCATATAACGGGTTTCAGCAGTTTTCTGATATTTTTTTCATCCATAAATAATGTCCTTCTCCGGGATTCTGCTTCACCCGCAAATCCCACAGGTATGCAAATATTTTTCCATCACAGGCCGGACAGCGGGCGCAATAATATCCTCCACCAGGGTTCCCATTTTGCTGGCCAGTTCCCCCCATTTTTTGTTCATCTCTTTCGGATCCCGGCGCACCTCGTTTTTGAAGTCTCTCATTTCTCCTGAAAGCCTGCTCAGACTGGTATTGGTCTGAACAATAAACTATCCCAAAACAGTTTCCAGATTGTCAACCCGTTCCTCAATCTCAATGTCTTCGTACATATCCATTCTCAGTATTTTCAGATTTTTATTTCCTCAGTCCCGGAATCAGCAGCACATCAATTTTCTGAAAAGTGCCTTCTGTCTCCTGTTTGAGATACACTTTACCACAGGCGGATGAGCAACTCAATGGGGTAACGAATGTATTCAGGCGCAGGAAAAATCCGCAGTTGACATACTGTTTCCCTTGCTTCATTGCAAAATTCAAACATCTGAAAATAATACGGACAGCCTGAATGCACTTTGATCAGAAACAGTTATGTCCAAAAATATTTATTTATAAACATCTCCTCTGAAATCAACCCTCTCAACAAAAATAATTCTGTCCTCTTTGTTCAGTGTAAAAATAATCCTGATTTTACCTTTTCTGATTCTCAGTCTTCCCTCCCATTCACCCCACAATTTTTTGACATCAATATTTATACTGAAACAATTTTGGTTTTATCTGGCATGATTTTTGCCTGACTGTCTGAAAGTAAAAAATCATCCGTTTTTGACCTGAAAAAGCCCGCAGACGGGCTGAAAAAAACTGTTTGGGCGCATAGGCAATTTCCGTGCCAAAGAAAACCAAAATTGGATCAGTATACATCTGTTCCGTGAAGTTTCATAATAAAAGATTTCAGCAAATCCTGAACATCAGATCTGATATTCTGATTTTCAATGAATTTTGCCGCATTTAGGGAATAATCGAATCTCCATATTCATATTTCGATCATCTCGCTGTGAGAAACATTTTTTTCATCAGGTTTTCCGTGTACGTCTGCTATATCCGCCATTTCCTCATCTGAAACATAATCAAGGAAATTAAGATAAAGCGTGGCATATTCTTCACGGATAACATCCCGGACAGCCTTTTTTAAAAGCTGATACAACTCATTTTTTTCTTCTGCGGCAATCTCCACGGTAAACCTCCTGAATCCCTGTATGTTCCAAAATCATTTTATGGCAGTGGGTCAAAGCTGGGGACAGATTAATCTCAAAAATTAAATCTGTTTGCATATCAGATGGTTAAATTTTTGAACATCAATAAGGAATATCATTGCTCCGGTCATCAAAGTTTCTGATACAGATTTTATGTGATATTTCATTTGCACACACTTACTGAAACCGTCCTGTTTTCTCTTCTGTCACGACTGTCAACAATTCCAAAACCCTGACAAATCCGAATTTCAGATACACATTGGCACAAACCGGATCAGCAAATCAATGGGTTGCCAAGCGTATTCAACAGCAGGAAAAGTCCGCTGTCGGCTCATTGTCTGAATCCGTACAGCATCCTTACTCTTTTCTTTCAATTCCTTTTGAGCGTAATCTGAGATTTGTTTCTTTCTTTGCCTTAGCAATTCGATTTCTGATTTCGTCAGCCGATCTGAAACCGGTAAGGTAATCTGCTTCATTGGCGGTGAGAGCAGCCGGGACAGTTCCGAAGATTTCTCTGATTTCACTGCCGAACCTCTTTTCTATTTTATTTATAACATTATAAGCAGGATGAAACTGTTTCATCCGCCCTGCGTTGACTATAACAATACCCCCCGACACAATCCCGCCATTACACTGTATGTAATTTCCCAGTTCAGCCAGGGTGCATCCCATATTTGTTACATCATCAACCAAAACATAATAAACGCCATGTGTAACCGCTCCGTCAGTTTCTGATACAGATTTTATCTGATATTTCTCTGTGTCCGTTCATTATTGAACATCCTTATTTCCCACAAAGAAACAACACTCACAAAGATTTCATTTTCATGGTTTTCAGTTATCTCTTTAAATTCAGGGTTTAACCTGGCATTATCTGACACAAACCATAACAGCACATTTGTATCCAAAAGAATCTTCATTCCATATATTCCTTCATTTCTTCCAAAGGTTCATCAAAATCCTCTGCCATTCTTATCTTTCCTTTCAGCAGACCGGCTTTTCTCTTTGTTTTTGAAGTGTTCCGGGGAAGAATAATCAGTTGTATCTTTTTGTCAGAAACAGGATATTCTTCAAAAAGCTGAATTGTTCTGTTATCAAGAAACATCGCATTGCATATATACACATTTTCCATATTGTTTCCTCCTTCAAATTTAAGATACACATTACCGCAAACCGGATCAGCAAATCAATGGGTTGCCAAATGTATTCAACAGCAGGAAAAGTCCGCAGTCGCCTCATTGTCTGCCGAACCTCTTTTATGTTTTATTTATTAGACCTCTTGCAAAAGTGGGAATTGCTCCCTTGATTTTATTGGATAAAAATTGACTTTGGAAAGAGGTCTATTGACATTATATCTTTACCTAATCCTCTTTTTCCATTTTTCACAGTTGTTCACATGGGGAACTGCCGGTCAGACACATTCGGATATGCATCAGGACATGTTCCATATTCCGGATTTCGGAATTTTCTGTCTTTCCTGCTGATCCGTTATGAAAATGATGGGGAAATGTTTCTGTGTCCGGCCAATGAGGGGCATTGTCCCATCTGCCGATCATTTTCCCTTCCTTTGTCTGCCAATGATATGAATATTTTCTGCTGCTGTCCTGAAACAGATAATCTTTGACATACAGTTCGGAATCATCACAAAGAAAAACAGCGGCCCGGAGTTGATAACAGAATCCGAACTGTCTGAATTTTTCAATCCGAATATCTTTTACAATATCTGAGTATTTTTTTATAATTTGAAAAAACAACTGCTTAACTCCGCAATTTTTTCTTTCCAGTGACATGCCCCGTCCTGTGCAAATTTCCAGTCCATGTAATCATCTTCTTTTTCAAAATCCTCCTCATACATGGTATTTTCCATTTTTTTTTGAAAATATTCAAAGGACATCCTGTATTTTTTTTCAAATTTCCGTATTTCTGAGAGATAATCAGCATACTGGCTTTGAGCCAGCAGAAGCATCATCTCATAACCTGCCTCTTCAACATTCGCATAATGAAAAGAATGCAGAATTTCGGCAGCCGTATTTTTTTGGGGATGTGTCTGTAACTGCATTTCCTGTTTCCTTTTTTTGTAAATTATACTGATCCAATTTTGGTTTTCTTTGGCACGGAAATTGCATATGCGCCAAAACAGTTTTTTTCAGCCCGTATGCGGGGTTTTTCAGGCCAAAAACGGATGATTTTTCACTTTCAGCCCGTCAGGCAAAAATCATGCCGGATAAAACCAAAATTGGATCAGTATAATTTGGATTTTATTATTCACCTGCCCGGAAGAAAAATTTACCGGCAGTAAATTAAGGAACCCGGAGCCGCTTTGATTTGTCCTGATAAAGTGATATTATATTGGTAAAATAAAAATTTTCAGGATGCGGTGACAATATCAGAACACCCGCAGCACCGGTCAGTAAATGTTTGGATACAGATTTTATCTGATATTTCATTTGTCTATACTTCCTGAAACCGTCCGGTTTTCTCTTTTGTCATGGCCGTCAATAATTCCGAAACCCTGAGAATCTCTGATTCATCAAATTTAAAATACACATTATAGTGTTTAAGAAAATAATTTTGGGGTTCTGCGTAGGTTGGGGTGAGGAACGAACCCCAACAGATTCAGGATGTTGGGGTTCACTGCGTTCACCCCAACCTACCCAAAATAATTATCTTAAACACTATAGCACAAACCGGATCAGCAAATCAACGGGGTGAAAACTGTATTCAGGCGCAGGGAAAATCAGCGGTCTGCATACGTTCACCTCTGACTTCCCCAAAATTCAGAATATCCATATATTCCCACTCCCGGAATGCCAGAAGATAAATTTTTTCTTGATTTGCCAGAGAAATCAGATCATCTTCAAACCGCAGACTGGAAAATACGGGAATCAGTTTTTTGTCCGCATATTCAGGAAAGAGTTTTTTGAATTTTTCCATATTTTCCATAAAATCGTACAGATACTGTTTCTTTGGCCTGCTTTTCGCCTCAACGAGAAACACATGATCATCACTGACGGCAATCACATCAAATTCGCCTGCCAAACCAAGCACCCTGTCTTTTTTTCTGACATTCACAGAAAAACTCAGCACCTCACACCTGAAATATTTTTCCACCACAGGCCGGACAGCGGGCGCAATAATATCTTCCACCAAAGTTCCCATTTTATTGGCCAGATCCCCCCATTTTTTGTTCATTTCTTTCTGATCCCGGCGCACCTCGGTTTTGAAGTCACGCATTTCATTTTTAAAATCCCTCATTTCTCTTGAAAGTCTGCTCAGACTGGTATTGGTCTGGACGATAAACTCTCCCAAAATGAATTCCAGTTTGTCAACCCGTTCCTCAAGATCAATGTCTTCGTACATATCCATCCTCCGTATTTTCAGACTGTTATTTCTCCGATCTCAGAATCATCGGCACATAATTTTCTGAAAGGGTGCCGACTGCCATTTCTGTTTCAGATACACATTACCACAAACCGGATCAGCAAATCAATGGGTAAAAACTGTATTGAGGCGCAGGGAAAATCCGCTATCAGTATAATATTTTCACGACAAAATTTCAGACATCTGAAAATGATAAGGACAATACAGATGCAAATATATCGCTCCTAACGGAGCTTTTCATGCGGTTTCTGATTTTGTCGGGCCGGTTTGGCCGAGACCGGCAAACCATTCCGCTGTCCTCTTCAGACCTTCAGCAAGCCCAATTTCCGCCTGCCATCCCAGCATTTTTTGGGCTTTTGATGTATCTGAGAAATTTCGGCGCACATCGCCCTGTCTTGGTGCTGTATAATTAATCTGAATATCTTTATATCCCAAATCTGCCAAAATAACAAGAAGATCTTCTGTGAGTTCCCTTACGGTTGTTTCCGCATTGGTGGCAATCTGAAAAACTTCCCCGCCGATGCTGTCCACATTGGCGGCAAGCTGGATTGCCCGAATCAGATCTTCTATGTAAATAAAATCTCTGGTCTGAATACCATCTCCGTAAATTTCTAAAACTTCGCCTTTCATCGCCTGCCGTATAAATTTTGCAACAACGCTGTTTTTATGACCTGAACCGGTACCGTAAACATTGCCGAACCGCAACGCCAGTACAGTTTTTAAAATTCTGGGTAGTGGGACTCTTCATGCTGATAATCCCGAATTATAATGATCAATAAAACTTC
>CAZHPS010000413.1:0-6474 GCA_964534335.1 uncultured Desulfobacterales bacterium | reverse complement strand
TTCCGGCAGGCTTTGACAACTTTATGAAACTTGTCAAATCCTGTGTCTCTGTGTCATTTGTGGTTTTTTTACACTCTGTGTTCTCTGTGGGAAAGCAAAAAACCGCTCTGCTTAATTTTTGCACTCCACATCTGTGGGAAAGCAAAAAACCGCTCTGCTTAATTTTTGCATTCCGCGGGAACATCTGTTTGAATGTGCATTTATTTCCCACAGAGAACACAGAGGACTGCACAGAGAACACAGAGGTTTTCTGTGCGAAGTAATACCAATTCGCTATTGACTTGATACTATCCGGGCTGATCCGGAGGATTGCAAAAATTAAGCGGAGCGGTTTTTTGCACACTCGAAACAGTGGAAAAACTGACGGTACTGTATCAAATCAATGGAGAATTGGTATAATTGCTTAAATTAAAAAGGAACTTTGTAAACCATGCGGGAAAATAAAAGCAGTTTTTTCGGGGATTTTGATTTTCAGATTCTTGGCTCCCGCGAGTTTAAGGAAGACGCTGTAAGGGAGGAACTGATCAATCCCATTGTAAAAAAACTGGGGTACAAAGCATACGGACATAACCGGATTATATACAGCAAAACCCTGGCCCATCCCTTTGTGAAAATCGGCGTTAAGAAAAGGGAAATAAAAATTGTTCCGGATTATCTTTTTGAAATAAACGGAAAATACGCATGGGTTCTGGATGCAAAGGCTCCGGGGGAAAACATACTGACCGGGGAGCATATTGAACAGGTGTATTCCTATGCCATTCATCCGGATATACGGGCCGATATTTTTGCCCTTTGCAACGGCAAAGAGTTTGCTGCCTATTCCAAAGAGAAAAAAGAACCGCTGCTGTTTTTTCAACTGTCTGAAATTGATAAGCATTGGGAAGAAATTGAAAGACTTTTGGCCCCGGACAGATTTGCGGAAAAGCAGATATTGCAGGAAAAAGAACAGAAATATGAAACGAAAGAGGAATTTTCCTACAGGGATCTGAAACTGCCAAAAAGAATAACTGTAAAAAAACAGGCCACCAAACGGCATTTTGGCGTGCATGGGTATTTCACCCGTCAAAGCTGGGATATACTTCAGCACTATATAAAACATTTCACCAAACCCGGTGATACAGTTTTGGATCCCTTTGGCGGAACAGGCGTTACGGCCATTGAAGCAATGATGCTGGGACGCAAAGCAATAAGCATTGATATAAATCCAATGGCTGTTTTCTGGGTCAAAAGCCTTACGGTTCCGCTTGATTTTGATTTGTTCATTGAAGAATATAAGCAACTGACGGAAAAATTCAAAAAAAACTGCCCCTGCACAAAAGAGGAAATAAAAAAGGCAAAGAAAAAATATCCTTATCCCACAGAATCCATTTGCATGAAAGGAGCGGATGTTGAAAGCGTGGATCAGCTTTTCAGTGATAAGCAACTGGCGCAACTGGCTTATCTGAAACATCTGATAAAAAAGGTTAAAAATCAACCGGTACGTGATACCCTGATGTTAATGTTTTCAGGTTTGCTGACAAAGACAAATCTGACATATCATACAACTCCCAACAGACTGAGTACAGGCGGGGGCGATACCAGTGCTTTCAGATATTACCGATACCGAATTGCGCCAAAACCTGCTGATGCGGATGTGCTGACCTATTTTGCCCTGCGTTTTAAAAAAATTATGGCAGCAAAGCAGGAGATCAGACATTTCATCACAGCAGAAAATTATCACCATCTGCACACAGAAAAAGGCAGTGCAACGGATCTCAGCATGATAGAGAACGAAAGCATTGATTATATTTACACAGATCCGCCTTACGGCGACAAAATCCCTTATCTGGATTTGTCTGTAATGTGGAATGCCTGGCTGGATTTGGAAGTAACGGATAATGACAGAAAAAAAGAAGTCATAGAAGGCGGCAGGCTGAACAAAACAAAAGAGGAATACAGCGATTTACTGGCAAAATCCATCATGGAAATGTACCGGGTCCTGAAATTTGACCGCTGGATGTCCTTTGTTTTTGCACACAAAGATCCGCATTACTGGCATATGATTGTTGACACGGCGGAAAAATGCGGTTTTGAATATGCGGGCGCAGTAAAGCAGGAAAACGGGCAGACCAGTTTCAAGAAACGTCAGAATCCCTTTTCGGTTTTGTCCGGCCAGTTGATCATCAATTTCATAAAAAAGGAAACCCCAAAAACCATTCAGAAATTCAGGCTGGGCAGTGATGTATATGATCTGATAATGGAAACCATTGAATCTGTAATTGCCAAAAACAACGGGGCCACACTTGAGGACATAAACAGTGAGCTGATCATCAAAGGACTTGAATTCGGTTTTCTGGATATTCTCAGCCGTGAATACAGGGATTTGACACCTCTGCTGGTGGATAATTTTGATTATGACAAAAAAAGCGGATGCTTTCATATTCGCAGTCAGCAGAAGTTCAAAACCAAAATTCCGCTGGATTTGCGGATAAAATATTTTCTGCTGTCCTACATGAAGCGCAAAGAATTTGAAAATGTAAAACCGACAACGGATGATATTATACTGGATATTATGCCCCTGTTAAAACATGGCGTAACCCCTGAAGATCAGACCATACTGAAAATTATCAAAGAAATTGCCAAAGAAGTCGGCACCAACAGATGGGAACTGAAAAAGGAAGGTCAGGCTGCTTTGGAGTTGTTTTAATGATAGTGGGTCAAACCGGTTGATAATGTCATCCCTTCCGGGATTCTGATTTGTTTTTCAGATTTTTTTTCTATAATAATGTCAATCCTTAGGGATTTTTTCCGTCCGTGTGTCAGACCCGAATCAACGGATTTGATCCACTAACCTGATTGTGCAAAAAACCGATTTGCTTAATTTTTGCACTCCTCCGGATTGTGCAAAAAACCGGATTTTTCCAAAAAATCCGGTTTTTCTGAAAATTTTATGCCTGAAAATTTATGGAACCTTACTTATCAGTCAGACAGGGAGAATATGACAGATGGGAAGAAGAATATTTACCGGCCTGCTTTTGTTTGCCGCAGTGCTTTGCTGGATTGAATCTGCACAATATGCTGCGCTGCTCTGTATTGGCGAAGAGACAAAAGCCTATGTCTCCTTCAGTCAGAAAAAATTCTCACGCCATACCACTTATGAAAACTATTATGAATTCCATTCTCCGGACGGTTCGCTTTTTACCGGAACCTTTACAGCCGGAAAAGAATTCCGATCCGTGAAAATCCGCTATCTCAAAACCTTTCCTGAAATCAACTCGCCGGGTTCAGACGGGGTCCTGATTTTTTATGCACTGTGCTGGTTTTTTGCAGGAGGTCTGATCATTGGGCTGAGAATCAACTGGCTGCGAAAAAAGAAATATTTCCATAAGGAAGAGAAATGGAGCAGACGCACAAGAAAACCGGTATGGATGCTTCCTGGGGAATGGGGCATTCCTCTGATAATACTTGCAGCCGGAATGGGCGCATGGCTTTTTTTCATCACTGAAGCAGACTGGTTTGGCATACGGAAAATACCGGATACCGTAAGCGGCAGCCTGGGAAACACACAGGGAAATCTGGACAGCGGGGGAGATGTTGCAGCAGACGATCAGTGGCTCTATATTCAGGACCCGGGGAAGGGCGGCATATACAGAATGCGGTATGATTTGACAGATCGCATAAAACTCACAGATGACAAAAGTTTTTATCTCAATGCACTGGACGGGTGGCTGTACTACTGCAATTTTCACGAAGATATGAATATTTACCGCATATCTGCTGATGGGAAAAAAAGAAAAAGGCTGATTTCCCACAAAGCAGAAGATCTGCATTTGATGGGCGAATGGCTTTTTTTTGTCAATGCAAATGATCACAAAAAAATTTACCGGGCAAAAACAGACGGCTCCTCTGTAAGCAAACTCAATGATGATCCCTCGGAAAACATCAATCTCTCAGGTCAGTGGATTTACTATATTGCGGAAAAAGCTTTTTCCGCAGGAAAGATTTACCGGATCAGAAACAATGGTCAGTCACGGCAGAAAATCAGTGAGGAACCGGTGCAGCGGATTCTGGTGCATGGAGACCATATTTATTACATTCACGCGCAGGACGGTCAGAAAATATACCGCATGAAGACTGACGGCACGGAACCCGTCCGGATCAGTGATTCTCCCGCATGGTTTATGAATATGGCAGACAGCCGGATTTTTTACCGGAACAATGAGGATGACTGCATTTACAGCATTGGCCCTGACGGTGGAACCCCGACCCGTATCAACAGCGAGAATTCCCATTTTCTGCATATTGTCAAAGATCAGATTTATTACCGGGTGGATTTTCCCTCTGAAAATTCCGGGCATTTTGTCCGGATTTCCGCACAGCGCGGAAGCGGCATGGAAATTATAAGCTTCTGAGAAAATAAAGAAAAAAAGCATATGAATATTCCCAAAGCACCTGCGGATTCCCTGCGGATTATGGAAATGATCCGGGGCATTCTTCTGATTGCAGACACACAGGGAACCATACTTTGGCTCCGCTCTTTTCTGCACAATGTTCCTGAGAGTTTTTTCTCCTCTTTTGCCGGAAAAAACTGGAATGAGGTTTTTGTTTCCGCTCCCTCTTCGGGTTCTTTGCATTTTGAAGAGATCATCCAATCCTCCCCAAAAGAAAAAATATCCTGTGTAAACTGTCTGCCGGTTGGGAAAGAGGAATTCTGTTTTCTGGAATGGCATTTTCATTTTGTGAAAGCCCGCGCAGGAAAATCAGGGCATATTCTTGCTGCGGGACAGGACATCACAGAACAAATCCAAAATGAGGAGGAACTGCGCAGGGAACATGCTGCCCTGATCCAGAGAAACAGGGAACTGAGCTGCATGTACGGCATTGCCCAGATTATGGGAAACCCGGAGCTGGATTTCAGCGGAAAACTGGAGAGAATAGTCCGTATCCTTCCGCAGGCATTCCGTTTTCCGGAGATGGCATCTATCCGGATACGGCTGGATCAGCGCACTTTCTCCAGTCCCTTTTATGACAAAAATCATCTGTTCGATGTACTCAATGAACGCATACTGATAAACGGAAAGCAGAGGGGAATGATCAGCGCGGTTTATTCACAGGAGCCTTATCCCGCAAAGCCCGGTGAACCCGTATTTCTGAAAGAGGAGCAGAATCTGCTGCGCACCATTGCCAAACAACTGGCTTTGATTCTGGATAAAAAAGAAGGGGATATCCGGAAAGCAGAACTGGAGAATCAACTGCACCACGCGGATCGACTGGCAAAAGTGGGGCAGTTGAGCGCAGGACTTGCCCATGAAATCAACAATCCCCTTAACAGCATACTGGGTTTTGCGCAACTGGCGGCAAAAACAGATGGACTGCCTGATCCTGTGGCAAAGGATTTGGAAAAAATTGTCAAATCCGCTCTTCACGCCAGGGAAATCATCAAAAAACTCATGCTGTTCAGCCGTCAGATGCCCAGGCAGGAAAAAGCAGTCAGCCTGAGCGCGGTCGCTGAAGAAGGTTTGTATTTTATTGAACATATCTGCACCAAAGGTCATGTAAAGGTTATCCGGGAACTGGCAAATGATCTGCCGGAAATCACAGCAGATCCATCCCAGCTCAATCAGGTGATGATGAATCTGGTCATAAACGCTGTTCATGCCATGCCCAGAGGCGGCACACTCACGGTAAAAACCTGCCGGGAATCCGGGCATATCTGTCTCATTGTCCGGGATACAGGCATTGGTATGGATCGGAAAACCCTGCGCCAGATATTTCTTCCTTTTTTTACCACAAAGGATGTGAATCAGGGCACAGGGCTGGGACTCTCCGTAGTGCATGGCATTGTGGAAGCCCACAGTGCGTCCATTCATGTGGAAAGTGAACCGGGCAAAGGTTCTGCATTCACCATCTGTTTTCCCATACCCTCAATGCCATTAAATTAGGCAGTTCCCGGAGTGCCGGACTGAAAGTTTGGCACTGTTAAGCAGGGTTTCATAAATTTTCGGGCATAAAATTTTCAGAAAACCGGATTTTTTTGGAAAAAACCGGTTTTCTGAATACACGAAAACTTTTGTTTGCCTGCTTATCCCGGTCATTTCAGAGCCCCCAATTTTCTGTTCGGAACTCCCCGGCCTTAACTTAATGGTATCCCATACCTTCTCCTCCTCTCTTTACATACTGTAAAAAAATCTGACATATCTGCCTGCCGCATGGGCTGGAATATCCCGGAATAAAAAACTGTATTTCCTTTTATTTCAAATGTCTGTCAAACATTTTTCTCTTCTTTCCTATATTGGCATTCCCTTTGCAGGAGTTCCTCTGAAAATGCGGATATCTCCCTGCCGGGAGCGGTGTTTTTGAAAAATATTGTAAACGGCCTTCTGCACGCTGCAGATGCAGATAAGGTTTTGGGCAATATAAATCCCTTTGAATGAGAGGAAGGTATTATGGAAAAGATGAAACTGATGCTGGTGGATGATGAGGAAAGATTTCTTT
>CAZHPS010000412.1:0-6519 GCA_964534335.1 uncultured Desulfobacterales bacterium | reverse complement strand
AGGAGTGCAAAAATTAAGCGGAGCGGTTTTTTGCACAGCCGGAACTGCAATATTGGATTATACCAATTCTCCATTGAACATATACTTATACCATTACCTGAAACATTTGCAGAGGTTCAGATTCATATCTGAATTCCGCACAGAAAAACTCTGTGTCACTCTGCGGAAACTCTGTGTTACTCTGCGGTTAAAATCCGCCCGGCAGAATTACCAAAATGTTTTAAGTATCGGTATATGATTCGGTTTCCCACAGAGGACACAGAGAGAAAAAACCACAGAGAACACAGAGGAAATAACTCACCTTATTGTATAATTTCTATAGCGAATTGGTATTAAACCAATGGAGAATCAGTATCATAGCAATTCGCCATTGATTCTATACAATAGAATTATATTTTTCTGTTTGATTACAGTGTATTGTTATTTTCAAAAACACATTTTCAACGGTGATTTGGTATCATACCTGACTTGCAGGATTAACCGCAGATGGCACAGTGAAAAAAAAAACACAATGAACACAAAGCCTGCACACAGTAAGGAGCTGATGATGGAAGACCATAAAACTGTTTACAAAGAAGAGACCTATGAACTTCTTGCCGAACTGGAGACATCTCTTCTTGAACTGGAAGGCACACCCGAAGATATCCAACTCATTGATCAGGTGTTCCGATCCATGCACACCATCAAGGGATCCGGAGCCATGTTCGGATTTGAAGACATTGCCGCATTCACCCATGAAATCGAAACGGTTTACGATCTGGTCAGGGATGGAAAAATACCGGTAAGCAAAAATCTCATTGATCTTACCCTTTCAGCCTGTGATCTGATCAAAAAAATGGTTGAGGGGGAAGCAGCGGATGAATCAGAAGAGAGAAAAATTGTATCTTTTTTTCAGGAACTGATTCCCACTTCAGAAAAGTCTTCCGGCCCGGCAATGCCGGATATTCTGGTCGGGGCTGATGACCATACGGGTCAGGAAAGTCTTTACCGTATCCGGTTCCGGCCTGATCCGGATATTTTTCACAATGGAACCAATCCCCTGCTGCTTATCGGGGATATCCGGATGATGGGAGCATGTGAGATTGTCATTCACCAGAACACTGTCCCGCCCCTGAAAGATCTGAACCCGGAAATCTGCTATCTTTCCTGGGATATTTTTCTCAGTACAGAGCAGGGAATCAATGCCATACGGGATGTGTTTATCTTTGCAGAGGATAAATGCGGTCTGGATATTCAGATTATTGAGAGGGGCGATTCTTCGGAACCCGGATTCCGTGATAAAAAAATCGGTGAAATTCTCGTCGAACGCGGGGATATTTCTCCGGAAGATGTGAAAAGAGTTCTCTCAGGTCAGCGCAGGGTCGGGGAAATGCTGCTTGACAGCAAAGTCATTGATCCGGAAACCCTTGCCGCTGCCCTGACAGAACAGAAACATATCCGCGAAGCCGGACAGCGGAGGCAGGACACAGTGTCAGCATCAAGTATCCGTGTACCAGCGGAAAAACTGGATACTTTGATGAATCTGATGGGAGAACTGGTGACTGTTCAGGCACGTCTTACCCGGAAGGCTTCCCTTGATGAGGATTCTGAACTGACTGCTGTGGCCGAAGAGGTGGAGCGTCTGTGTGCAGAACTCCGTGACAATACCATGAGCATACGGATGCTGCCTGTGGGCAGTGCCTTCAGGAAATTCAAACGCCTGATTCATGATCTTTCCACTGAACTGGGGAAAGAGGTGATTGTAAAGATCGGGGGAGAGGAAACCGAACTGGATAAAACCGTGCTGGAACAGATCAGCGATCCTCTGGTTCACATTATCCGGAATTCTTTGGATCACGGCATTGAACTGCCGGATGTGCGCTCAGCCAAAGGCAAACCCCGGCAGGGAACAATACTCCTTGAGGCAGAACATTCCGGTTCTGATGTGCTGATAAGGATTTCCGATGACGGAGCCGGAATTGATCCGGAGAGAATTCTTGCCAAAGCAGTGGAAAAAGGTCTGATTCCCCCTGAATCTGTCTGTACGGAAAAGGAAATTTTTTCCTTTCTTTTTATGCCCGGTTTTTCCACTGCAAAACAGGTCTCAGGTGTATCAGGCCGGGGTGTGGGCATGGATGTGGTCAAACGCAGGATTGAAACTTTGCGGGGCAGTGCTGACATAAGCAGTGAAAAAGGAAAAGGAACAACTGTCACTCTCCGGCTGCCCCTTACCCTGGCCATTGCAGAAGGTCTGCTGGTACAGATTGGGGAAGGGGAATATGTGCTGCCCCTTCTGTCCGTGGCAGAATGCATGGAACTGCCCCGCATGGAAGCAGAAAAAGCACGGCGGCAGAACATAATTTCCTTCAGAGGCGAAATCATTTCCTATATCAGCCTCCGGGAACATTTCGGGACAGGGGGAGATGCTCCGGATATTGAAAAGGTGGTGGTTATTGAAACCGGAGGCAGACGTGTGGGACTGGGAGTTGACCGGGTCGTGGGTCAGCACCAGACAGTCATCAAAAATCTCGGCAAATTTTACAAAAATATCAAAATGATGTCAGGAGCAACCATACTGGGGGATGGAAGTGTGGCCCTGATTCTTGATGTGGAGCAGATTGTTCACCGTGCACAGGAAGATGTGCAATCTCCTCCTGAAAGGGGCAGTGCTGTGTCCGTACAGTAATACCAATTCGCTGTTGACCTGATACTGTCCGGGCTGATCCGGAGGAGTGCAAAAATTAGACTGAGCGGTTTTTTGCACACCCGGAACTGCGGAAAAACTGACGGTATCGGATCAAACCAATGGCGAACCGGTATAAATTGAAATATACCATTACTCAGAAGATTTGATGATACAGCCACGAATTGCACGAATGACACGAATTATATGAATTATGATTTGTGCATTCGTGCAGATTCGTGTTATTCGTGGCTGTTCAAACTGTACCGGTACTTAAAACATTTTTATAAACTCTGCTGATTCAGGTTTTTCGAATGCTGGATTTTACAACAGAAATGTTTCAAGTAATGGTATATATCAAAAACAGAATTTTCATTTTTTCCCGGCATACCGGATTCTTACCAAAGGAGATGAAAAATGAATCTGAAAGACATTCGGATGAAACCGAAACTGATCGGTCTTTTTCTGCTGGCCGGTCTGCTTCCATTGGCAATTGTGGGAATCTGGAGCAGCAAACTGGCTACGGATGCTTTGATGGGCAAATCCTTTGATCAGCTTGAAGCTGTGCGGGAAATCAAGAAAAAACAGATTGAAAAATATTTCAGGGAGCGCAAAGGCGATATGGGTGTTCTCATGGAAACTGTGGAAACCCTGCGCCAGGAGGCTTTTGAAAAACTCGCAGTGGTGCAGGAACTCAAGCGCACCCGGATTGAGGGATATTTTCAGGAGCGTCTGTCAGATATGAATGTGCTGTCCAAAAACGACATGGTTTCCCGTGGACTGAAGGAATTTACCGCTGCCTTTGACACTGAGGAAAAGAAAACCGGAGGTCCCCTTTGGCTGAGCGCGGAAAAAAATTTCGGAGGATGGCTGCGCATGTATGCCGAGTCCTGCCACTATTATGATCTGCTTCTGATTTCCCGTGAAGGGGATGTGGTTTACACCACTGCAAAAGAATCTGACCTGGGGCAGAATCTGGTGAACGGTTCCCTGAAAAAAAGCCCGCTGGCAAAATGCTTTGCCCGATCTCTTACGGAAACAGTTATTCAGGATTATGAACCCTATGAACCCTCACGCAACCGTCACACTGCATTTATCGGAGGGCCTGTTGTGCTTGCCGGGGAAGTTATCGGTATCATAGCACTGCAGCTTCCCATTGAACCGGTGAATGAAGTCCTGCATATGCGCAAAGGAATGGGCAGATCCGGCCTGTCCTTTCTGGCCGGAAAAAGCGGGGGAAAAATCAGTCTGCGGAGTGACATATCCGGAGCAGAGGGAAAAAACCGGTCAGTGGGAAGTGAGATCCCGGCATTTTATGCAGATGATGCCCTTGCCGGAAAATCAGGAGAGGATATTTATACAGACAGCAGCGGCAAACTGATTATTGTAACCTATGATCCTGTTCAGATTCCCGGTCTCAACTGGTGCTGTATCTCCCAAATAGATCTGGAGGAAGCCATTGTTCCCAAAGAAAATGGGAGTGAGGAGGATTTTTATACCAGATATATCCGGAAATACGGATATTATGATCTGTTTCTTATTCATCCCCAGGGCAAAATTTTTTATTCTGTAGCCCGTGAGGCTGATTACAACTCCAATATAATCAGTGGCAGATTTTCCGATTCAGGTCTGGGGAAACTGGTGAAGCAGGTTATACAGACCCGTCAGTTTGGCATGGCTGATTTTGAACCCTATGCTCCCAGCAATAATGAACCTGGGGCATTTATAGCCGAACCTGTCATCAGCAATGGCAGTATTCAACTGATCGTGGCCCTGCAGTTGTCCATTGACAGCATCAATGAGATTATGCAGGAGCGTTCCGGCATGGGAAAAAGCGGAGAAACCTATCTGGTCGGGGCAGATCACCTTATGCGCTCTGATTCCTTTCTTGATCCCGTGTATCATACAGTAAAAACATCTTTTGAAAATCCGGCCAAAGGAAAAGTGGACACACAGGCAGTGGAAGAAGCCTTTGCCGGGAAAACAGACAGAAAAATCATCACGGATTACAACGGCAATCACGTACTTTCAGCATTCACATCTGTCAAAGCCGGGGACAGCAACTGGGCTGTTCTGGCAGAAATAGATGCAGACGAGGTGCGTCTGCCTGTGACCCAACTGCGCCGGAATCTGCTGATTGCCGGGGGAATCATAGCAATTCTGGCTGCCCTGTATGCCATAGTGATCGCGAAAGGCATCAGCGTACCTTTGACTAAAGGAGTGGAGTTTGCCCGGCAGATAGCAGAAGGCAATCTCACGGCCAGCATTGATGTGCATCAGAAAGATGAAATCGGCATTCTTACCGAGGCCATGCGGGGAATGGCCGCACGGCTCAGGGACATTGTGGCTGATGTAAAAATTTCTGCTGACAATGTATCCCACGGCAGTCAGGAAATGAGTTCCAGCGCAGAGGAAATGAGTTCCAGTGCAGAGGAAATGTCCCAGGGTGTATCAGAACAGGCTGCTTCGGCAGAGCAGGTATCAGCATCCATGGAAGAAATGGCATCGAATATCCGGCAGAACGCGGACAACGCGCAGGAAACAGAAAAAATCGCGCGCAAGTCCGCGAACCATGCCCGTGAAAGTGGTGCAGCAGTAAGGGAAACTGTAAGTGCAATGAAGACCATTGCCCAGAAGATTTCCATTATAGAGGAAATTGCCCGCCAGACTGATCTGCTGGCCCTGAATGCCGCAGTAGAGGCAGCGCGTGCAGGTCAGTATGGAAAAGGCTTTGCAGTGGTGGCCTCGGAAATCCGCAAGCTGGCAGAGCGGAGCAAAAAAGCAGCCGGGGAAATCAATGAGCTTTCCGGTTCCAGTGTGCGCATTGCGGAAAAAGCCGGTGAAATGCTGATCCAACTGGTTCCGGATATTGAAAAAACAGCGGAACTGGTGCAGGAAATCAGTTCCGCGTGCAATGAACAGGATGCCGGTTCGGAACAGGTGAACAAAGCAATCCAGCAGTTGGATGTGGTAATCCAGCAGAATGCTTCAGCATCAGAGGAAATGGCATCAGCATCCGAGGAACTGGCCTCAACATCCGAGGAACTTTCGGCCCAGGCCGAACATCTGCGCTCCACCATGTCTTTTTTCACAGTGGATGATACCGGGAAAAAAAGTGATTCCCATTCCCATGAGGCAGCCAGGAAAAAAACGGCCCTGAAAACATTCCATGCCGTGAAAACTGTGGAACAAAAGGAGAAAGATCCTAAGCCGTATGGGAAAAAAACAGAGAGCAGTGACAAACAGGCTTTGAGTCTGGAAGGGGAAAAAAAATCATCTGATGAGGATTTTGAGCATTACTGATGTGAACGACTGATGTAAAGGAGCCGCGCCCGCGGGATGGAACAAATCCCGCGGAAGCGCAAATGAAAAGCAGAAATTTTCAGATAAGGTGATTTCCAGAAAAGAATATCCCGCCAAAGCAGCATAATCTGCCGGACTGTGCCTGTGAACTGAACCGGGATATTTATAATATTTTCCTTAACTTTTGTCCTTTATGACTGTGCAAAAAACCGCTCCGCTTAATTTTTGCACTCCTCCGGATTTGCATTCCGGATTGTATAAAACCAATGGCGATTTGGTATCATACCAAATCGCCATTGATTTTATACAATCCGAACATCTTTTTCTGTCTGATTACAGAAAGTTCTTTTTTTGATAAGTATGTTTTCAGCAGCGATTTGGTATCAGATGGTTCTCTGCTGAAACTTTTCGGATTTATGGGAAAACATTCAGTGAAAGACTTCCGGAGCCATAAAAAAAAACCGTCCCGGCTGCACTGACCGAAACGGCTTGATTTAAAAAATGGCGGAGAGACCGGGATTCGAACCCGGGGTACAGGTTTCCCCATACACTCG
>CAZHPS010000411.1:0-6527 GCA_964534335.1 uncultured Desulfobacterales bacterium | reverse complement strand
GGATGATTTCCTCCACACCGCCTTTGCCCAGTTTCACAGGCACGCCGATGAACAGGTCATGATAGCCGTATTCACCCTGGAGATAGGCTGCGCAGGGAAGAATCTGTTTTTTGTCATACAGGATGGATTTTGCCATTTCCACGGCAGAGGAGGCCGGTGCATAGAATGCACTGCCGGTTTTGAGCAGACTTACGATTTCCGCGCCCCCGTTGGCTGTTCTTTTCACCAGCGCGTCAATCCGATCCTGAGACAGCAGTTCGGTAATGGGAATGCCGGACACAGTGGAGAAACGGGGCAGCGGAACCATAGTATCGCCATGACCGCCCAGCACAAAGGCATGGGTATTTTCAATGGAAACATTGAGTTCCATCGCGATAAAGGCTCTGAAACGTGCAGAGTCAAGCACACCGGCCATGCCGATGACCCGGTTTTTGGGGAATCCGCTCACTTCATAGGCCACGTGGCACATGGCATCCAGAGGATTGCTCACGATAATCAGTGTGGCGTTGGGGGAATATTTTGCAACCTGCTCGGTCACCTTTTTCATGATGCCCGCGTTTGTGCTGATCAGATCGTCGCGGCTCATGCCCGGTTTCCGGGGAATGCCTGCGGTAATGATGACCACATCCGAATCTTTGGTTGCCTCGTAACCGTTGCTCCCGATAATTTGGGCATCGTGTTTTTCAATGGCTGAAGCCTGGGTCAGATCCAGAGCCTTTCCCTGGGGAACACCTTCCACGATATCGACGAGAACCACGTCACACAATGCTTTTTCAGCCAGTCTCTGGGCAGCGGTGGCCCCGACATTTCCTGCACCGACAACAGTAACCTTCTTGTCCATAATTTTCTCCTTGTGAATTGTTGAATGTTTGCATATAATAAAAAGATCCTGAGAAATACACCGGTAAACGGAAAAAAGAATCTAATAGCACTATTTTGGAAATTGTCAACAGTTTTTCAATTCTTGACACAGAGGCAGTAAATAGGATAAGCATTGAATTCATGCGGGTTATGTGTCCAATACCGTATAACTCTTTTTATTGTTTTTTTCAGAAAACGGCATATGAGAATTTTCTGCCAAAACAGCAGCCAGAGTCATGAGCGGAAGGAATAAGCAGGCAGTGTGAAATTTTGCTTAAAGATTTCAGAAGGTACCGAAAGATTCGGAAGTCTGGCCGCGAAATTTATGCACACCTGCGTATCCCTGTCCGTCTGTTCTGACAGAGCCAAACAAAACAGATGATCGCAGCCGGAAAATGAATTTTCCGGGAGAAATAAGGCGGGAATGTCTGACAGTCATACACCAAAAGCCGGCGCAGCCGCGAAGGTATTTCCGAAAATCTGTAACCGGGGAAGGATGAGGCACAGTCTATGGATGTCAAAAAAGAAGTCAAATCTCTGTTAAATCAGGCCGAAATTTACAAATCCCAGGGACTGCTCAGGGATGCAGCAGCCAAATACGTCCAGGCCGCGCAACTGGTTCAGAAAAATGCGGGCGATATTGGCAACCCCAAAAGTCTGCTCGGAGCCATCTCTAAAAAACTGCAGAGCGTCAAAGAGGAAATCCGGAGACTGGAGGCAGCACCGGCGGCAAAGGAGATGTCCGAGCAGGTTCAGGAAATCATCCGGACAAAATTCGCGTATTCACAGGATGAGAAACGTGCGGAAATTGACGGAGCCATTGCCCTTGCCACGTTCGGCCAGTATGCCAGGGCAATGGAGGAATTCAGGAAACTGCTGGCAAAAGAGGATTTCCGTGCGGAAGCAGCAAAAAACATCCTTCGCTGCCATATTACCCTTGAAAGATACGAAGACGCGGTCAAACAGTATCAGAACTGGTTTTCGGAAAATTTCTTTTCAGGGGAAGCTCTGCTGCAGATTTACAGACTCCTGCGGGATATTCTGGAAAAAAAGGGTTTTGACGCAGTTCTGCCAAACCCGGAGGAAAAGGAAACCGCAGGAGGAGCGGGGGATCAGATTGTGCCGGAGCCGGAACCGGGTATTGGTGAAAACGAAATTCTTGACATCAGTTCTGTGGGAATCCCCATCTGTGAGGAGCAGAACCGTGCAAAAACCTTTGAATATGATGTCAGTTTTCAGTCAGGCAGTGTTATCAATCTTCTGGTTTCAGATCGGGACAAATCGTTTCTGAATGCCATACAGCCCGGTACAGTGCTGCAGGCACAGTTTTATTCCCCCATTGCCATGTTTGAGGGAAAGGCGGTCGTGACATCCGTGTCACGCATTGAATCCGGACCCAAAACAGGGCATTACAGTGTGGATATTAAGATACAGAGTATCTGAAAGAAGTGTAAGGGGTCAGAAAAATGAAAATATAGTTCTTTTACCAACTTTTGTCCTCTCCAAAACCTGATGGAGGATTGCAGAAATTAAGCGGATCTGTTTTCTGCAAAGAAGACAAAAATTGAGGAAAATACTGTAAATACTGAAACCTGAACGCTGAAACCTGAACACTGAAAACCGAACACCTGACACAGAGCACATCAAACCATATTGTATTATATCCGAACGGAAACAGGGTTTACTGATGGCGAATATAAATTTGAAACTGAAGGAAATCGAAGTAAAGATCGTTTATTACGGCCCGGGGCGGTGCGGAAAGACGACGAATCTTGAACAGGTTTTCAAAGCTTTCCGGAAACAGGTGACCGGGCAGATGGTATCTGCCGATACTGAGGGAGACCGTACCCTGTATTTCGATTTTCTCCCTATGGGCCTGGGAAAAATCAAAGGCTATGATGTCCGGGTTCAGTTGTACACTGTCCCCGGACAGGTCAAATATGCATCCACCCGGAAAATGGTTCTGCGGGAAGTGGACGGTCTTGTATTCGTGGCAGATTCCCTGGAAGTGCGGAGGGAAAAGAACATGCTTTCCCTCAAAGATCTGCACTTGAACCTGAAAGACTACGGACTGAGCATTCTCAAGGTTCCCCTTATTCTGCAGTATAACAAAAGAGACCTGGGGGAACAGGGACTGCCTGTAATGCCCATCAGCCTGATGGAAAAGGATCTGAACCGCCAGCTCAAAGTTCCCTCATTTCCGGCCAGTGCCATCAAGGGGGAGGGAGTCGCGCCGACCCTGAAGGCATGTCTGAAACTGACCCTGCAGTCTCTGAAAAAACAGCTTGGATGGTAAAAAGAGAGCGAATATGTCAAAAACTGTACTTAGCGGAAATCTGAAGTTCCTGGGACTTGGTGAAGTCCTGCAACTGCTCGGCTCCAACGGAGCAAGCGGTGTGCTGAACATTATGAGCAAGTATTCCCAGAATCCGGGCATGGTTTATTTCTCCAAAGGCAATATCATTGACGGTTCTGATGGTTCTGCAAAAGGACTGGATGCGGTCTATGCGCTCTTCGGATGGGTTGATGGCGATTTTGCCTTCACTGAGGAGGATGTGAACATTCCCCAGGTGATCAAAAGCAGCCGCATGGAGATTATTCTCGATGGTCTGCGCATGGTGGATGACGGTCATACCAAAATACTGGGGCCGGTTGACTTTGCCGAAAAAAAGGAAAGCGGTGCAAAATCCGCTGTTCCCATCATCAAGGGGCCGCTGGTGGATTACATGTATGTGGCTGCCGAGGAGGATTTTTTCAAGGGCCGCAAGATTGTCATGGAAAACAAGCACGGCAGTTGGATATGGGTGGTGCTGGAAGGCATTGTGGATGTGATGAAGGAAAGTTCCGAAGGGCCGGTGCTGATTGTGCGCATGGGTGCAGGTTCCTTTATCGGGGGCGTGAGCTGCTTTCTGTTCAAGGACAATGTGCGCAAAGCCACCATACAGGCATCCACGGATGTCCAACTGGGTGTGCTGGATTCCCAGCGTCTTGCTGATGAATTCGGCAACCGATCCCGTGAATTCCGGGATCTGGTGGTAAGTCTGGACAAACGCAGGGATCAGATAACGGAAAAAACAGTGGATGTCTGTCTGAAGCGGTTTTCGCTGAAGGAATTCACCAAAGAAAAACAGCCAGCGAAAAAACTGGGCATCAATCCGGAAAAACTCCTGCGCATTACCAAAGGGGAAGTCTGTCTTGTACGGAAAACCGAGGATGGGGGATACATTCCCCTGTCTGTTCTGGGGGAAAGAGATGTCATCGGGCCATGCCCTTTTGTTGATATTGGACATGAACCCCATAAAGCATTTGTTTTTGCATCCCCGGATACTGAAACAGAGGAACTGAATCCCGAAAGTCTGAATGAGGAATACAGCGGGATTTCGTCCGCATTGCGGAACCTGATTGAAACCACAGCCACAAGTATTACCGTGACAACCCGTGTGGCCTGTGACTATCATAAAAAAAATCTGCAGAAAAAATAGGCTTTTCAGTTGTCAGTTACCAGTTATCAGTGGAACAGTTATCAGTTATCAGTGAACAGTTACCAGTTATCAGTGGAACAGTTATCAGTGAACAGTTACCAGTTACCAGTTATCAGTGGAACAGTTACCAGTTATCAGTGGAACAGTTACCAGTTATCAGTGAACAGTTACCAGTTATCAGTGGAACAGTTACCAGTTATCAGTGAAACAGTTATCAATTATCCTGATAACTGTTTAGTGATAACTGTTCACTGATAACTGTTCACTGGTAACTGTTCACTGATAACTGAAAAATGGAGTGGATACATGGCGATGATTGAAAAAAGGAGGCATCCGCGGGTGGATTCACTGAACCTGTCGTATGTCTGTATTGATGAGGACGGAAATATCACAGGGGAGGGAATGGGCCGAACCCTGAATGTTTCAGAAAGCGGAATTCTTCTGGAAACGCATTTCAGTATGAAGTCGGGGCAGACAATTTCCCTTACCGTTGCCATTGAAGAACAACTGCTGGACATCAGAGGATTTGTGATTCGGTGCAGGCAGTCTGAAGAAAATACCTTCCTGACCGGCATTGAGTTTGAGGGTCTCGATCTGGAGGGATTTGCCTTACTGCGGAAATTCGTACAGTTCTTTCAGGAGCGGCAGGGCATGACAGAAAAGCACGGATGATTCCGTTGAGGTTCCGATTTTTTCATAATTCAGCCTGCTTACAGATCAGCAGGCTGTTCATATAACTGCGACAGGTGACAGTAAACCATGAATATGCGGGTAGTGGGTAAAATCCGTTGATCTAAACCTGACACGGGTGCCGGAAAAATCCGTAAGGATTGAAATTATTATAGAAAAAAATTAAAAAACAAATCATAATCCCGGAAGGGATGACATTATCAACCAATTTGATCCACTATCAATATGCGGAGTATGAAGAGTACTCACGCTGTGAACACTCTGTCTGGAATTCGGAGGCAATCAGAATGAAAAAATTGTTAATTCCGCTGTTTTTGTTCATAACAGGATGTGTGGGAATACCTGAAAATGTAAAACCTGCAGACAATTTCAAACTGGAAAAATATCTGGGAACATGGTATGAAATTGCAAGACTTGATAATTCTTTTGAACGGGGCCTGACCCAGGTCACTGCAAATTACAGCCTGCGGAATGATGGCGGTGTCAAAGTGATTAACAGGGGTTATTCTGTAAAAGAAAAAAAATGGAAAGAAGTCGTGGGTAAGGCTTTTTTCGTTAAAGGCCCAGATCTGGGTTATCTGAAAGTTTCTTTCTTTGGCCCTTTTTATGCTTCCTATATTATACTTGAAATTGATCATGAGAATTATCAGTATTCGCTCGTATGCGGTGCTGACAAATCTTATTTGTGGATTCTGGCAAGAAACAAAGAAATAAAAAATGACATAAAACATATCCTCGTGGCAAAAGCCGCAGAACTGGGTTTTGACACAGACAAACTTATATTTGTTGAACACAATTGACTGTCTGGGCATATGCCAATACAGAAGGTTCACAGTAAAGAAAGGTAGGTGGGATTGTGATGACTGTCAATTTTCAGATTACAAAGAACTTTGAAAAAGACTTAAAAAAATTTGGAACAGATGATAAACACATAATAACTGATTGTATTAATACATATTGTTCCATACTGGCACAGAAGGGGAAGGTACGAACCCGACAACTGTATCAGCCATATCAAATTGAATTAAGAGGAAATTTTGATTCATCATTATATGTATTGAAAGTTACCCGTAAAATTCGGGTCATTTTGACAATTGATGAAGATCCTCTTTTTAATCAATTTATTATCACGCTGTTACGAATTGTCAGCACTGATGAGGCAGAACGCGCATATAAGTAAGGTTCCATATATTTTATGGGATAAAGATTTCAGAAAAACATACTGTTCAAAGGAATCCGTTCCGGGGAATCCATTCTTTTATACCACAAAATATATGGAACACTACTTATGTCAGTATCACAATCGTTGTATCAGCCATTGTTCGCTCATGCACGATAAGGAGAAATGTCAGAAAATCTGCCTGTACAAGTGTTTTTGAAATTCGAATGTGAACAGGGAAGGAATCGCGGATTTATTCAGCTTCCCTTATATTTAGGAGCTGATGTTACGCCTTCAATTCCTGTAATTTTTGAAAACTGGCTTTCAGCGCATTG
>CAZHPS010000410.1:0-6529 GCA_964534335.1 uncultured Desulfobacterales bacterium | reverse complement strand
TGGAAAGAAAAACAGATATTCTGAATCTGCGAAAGGTTTCCACCGTGTTTCAGAAAGAGGTGATTATGGCAAACCGGAGAATTTACTGTGCAGATCTGTACGCGGCTGAGGAATTTGAAATGCTGACCCTTTCCTTTTATCAGAAACTCAATGAGGAAAGAAAAGCCATACTGGAATCTTTTGAGGAAACCGGAAAGGCATATGCGGTATGAATGATGTGGTCATCAACAAAATTCAGACTATCCAGAGATGCATTGCCAGAGCGCGGGAGGAGTTTGAAAAAGCCGGAGATGATTTTGACACAGATTACACCCGGCAGGACGCGGCAATTCTGAATCTGCTGCGTGCCTGTGAGCAGACCATTGATCTGGCAAATCATGTTATCCGCACATACAAAATGGGTATTCCCGTAAGCAGTGCAGAAAGTTTCCTTCTGCTGGCCAGTCAGTCCGTCATTGACCGGGAAATGGCAATACGCCTGGGTAAAATGGTTCAGTTCCGAAATATTGTCATCCATGAATACCGGAAAACAAATATCGGCATTGTAAAAAATGTGATATACTGTTTCAACTTTGGTTTTTTATGGCACAAAAATTGCCTGCCGTCAGAAACATGTTTTTTCAGCCTGTCCGGAGGGTTTTTCAGGTCAGAAAGGATGATTTTTTCCGGTTCTGACCGCACTGCAAAAATTATGCCGAAAAAAACCAAAGTTGAAACATTATACAGAAGGAATGCGGTGAACTTCTTGATTTTGCAGCAAAGATAAAGTCATTTGTCGGAAAGTGCATATAATTTTGAAAAAACGGAGGAAAAAATGAAAGGCTTTTTCACAAAAACGCTTGTTGTCTCTTTTGTCCTGTTTCTGCTTATCTGCCCGATCATGCGGGAAACAGGAGCGGAAACAGTGGAAAATGATCCGGGTGCAAAGCCCGGAACAGTATCTGATCCTGTACCTGCAACTGCTGAGGAAGCCGCAGACGATGAGGCAGGAGCTGAGGAGGCTTACAAGGCATATCCTGTGATGTTTGAGGCAAAACAGAAGGCAGTGCTATCTGCGGGACTGGCCGGTTCCCTGACAAGCATAAAATATGATGTCGGGGATAATGTCAAAAAAAATGCTGTCATTGCCACTGTGGATATTGGCGATCTTGCTTTGAAAAAGAAACGCAGTGAACTGGCCCTGCGCCATCTGGAGGTTCAGGTAAAAGATCTGACCAATCTCAAGCAGCAGGGACTGGCCACCAATGATGACCTGGCAAAATCCAAAATGGAACAGGATGTGACCCGGACAGATATTGACATTTTCCGCCGTCAGATCGGAAAATCCACAATTTCCGCGCCCTTCAACTGCATGGTGGTACGCCGCCATGTACAGGCACACGAATGGGTGACCGAAGGTCAGCCTGTGGTGGATGTGGTGAATCTGGATACGATCCGGGCGGTTGCCAATATTCCCGCGCATCTGGCAGTACAGTTGAAAAAAGACAGTGTCCACACCCTTTTTGTCACAGATCTGAATGCCGAAGTCAGGGGAAAGGTTATGGCCGTAGCTCCTGAAGTGGATGAACGGAGCAATACTGCCCAGGTCATCTGGACAGTGGAAAAAGGTGATACAAACCTGCTGCCCGGCATGAAGGGGGAAGTCCGCATTGAGCCGTAAACCGCCATCATTCACTGTTATGGGCGCAGCAGATCCGAACAGGGAGACAGGGCAGCCATCTGCATCCGGAAATCCGGCAGAGGCGGAAAAATCCTCTCTTCCTGCGGATACGTCTGGCCTGCCGGAGAAAAAAAAGATTGAAATCCGGCTGGTTCCCCGTACAGATCGCAGAGAACAGCAGAATTCTTCTGAAAACAGGCAGGCAAAAGCCGCTCCCCAAAAGAATGGGAACCGCAGGCCTGATCAGTCTGCTGCTTCTGACGGAGAGGCTGGCTCCGGTTCTGTTCAGTCACCCCCGCCTCAGGCGCCTCAGGCAGGCGCAGATCCCCGACAGATCATTCTTGCGCGTTTTATACGCTTCTGTTCGGCAGTATTTTCCACTTCCCTGCCCCAGGAGGCGGCCGCGCTTGCTGTCAACCGCATATCTGAAGTGGTGCGGGTGGATCGGGCGGTTCTGGTGCGCCTTAAGGGAAGAAACCCCATTGTCGCTGTCACCGGAGGCGGAATAGCTGCCCAGGACAGTTCCTTTGCGGATGCAGTGGAATCTGTGCGGGATCGGTACAGGGGACGCCAGGAAACCGTTGTGGTTCCCCTTATACCAGATGAGGCAAAGCACAGTGTTCCACATCTTTGGAAAATCCAGCAGAATATGGGCGGAACCCGTATTCTGTGGCTGCCCCTGCGCTTAAACCATGAGGAAAAAAATTTTCCCCTTTATGCCATGTGGCTGGAGCGGTGGCAGAATCAGCCCTGGGAAAAAGGGGATATTGAACTGCTACAGCATGCCGCACTTTTCCTCGGACATGGTCTGGAACGGACAAAAAATGAAACCCGATCCAGCGGACTGTTTTCCCGAATCGCCCTGCTCGCTGCTGTTCTGATGTTTCTGGCCCTGCCTGTAACCTCATCGGTAACTGCCCCGGCCCGTGTCATGCCGGATCAGCCCCATCATATTTTTGCGCCTATGGACGGCATACTCAAAGAACTGCTGGTTCGGCCCGGTCAGTGGGTGAAAAACGGGGAGCTGCTGTTCCGCTATGATGCACGGGTGCTGGACAAACGTCTGGATGAGGCACACCGGAATGTGGCTGTGGCAAAAGCCAAGCTGATCCGTCTGGAAGGCGCGTCCCACAAGGATCCGGAAGCACGCGCGGAAACCCCGGTTCAGGAACTGGAAGTGCAGCGGGCAGAGGCTGATGCACAGTTTTTTGCCAGACAGCGGGCCAGAGCAGATGTGCACACGGCCAGACCCGGCGTGATTGTGCTTGATGATCCGGATGCCCTGATCGGCGCAGCTTTGCAGACCGGACAGGCTGTGATGAGTGTGGCAGATCCGGAGCAGACCAAACTCCGTATCATGGTTCCGGCCGGTGATGTGGGATTTATCAAAACCGGGGCACAGGTAAGTGTCCGGCTTGACAGCAATCCTCTGAGAAATCTCCCTGCAGTGATTACCCGTGTGGGTTTTGAAATGAAAATATCTGAAGAGCAGATTCCCTCTGTTCTGGTGGAGGCAATATGGGTGGGAGACGCGCCTGAGGCAAGGCCCGGACAGAAGGGAACAGTAAAAATATTTGGGGATTCCACTTTCATGGGATGGCAGATCCTGCGCAAACCCCTGATTATTCTGCGGACAGTGACAGGATTCTGATTTCAGCATTCTGCAAAGGCGGACTGAAATTCATATCCATTTTTTTGTCATTTCATCAATTTTGTGCATCTGTTCAATGGAAAAAGCAGGAACTCTGATGATATTTTTCAGGGTTCTTACTTCTGCGAGTGTAAGTGTGCGTTCTTTCCTGTCTTTCAGATATTTTGCCAGAACCTGATACCGATTCTCCATTGATTTTTTCAGAAAATCCCCTCTTGAGAGGGGCAGGGGTGTGTTTCATAAGTATATTTTCAACGGAGAATTGCTATGATACTCCTCTCACTTGACGAGAGGAATATCAGAATCAACCAATTGATTCTCTGTCAATTTCTCTGACAATTTGTTTATCAGATTCGCCAATAATTATTTGCTATCCGACTTGAATACCTGATAAATACCATAAGCTGCAAGTCCGACGACTGCACCGGCAAATGCTCCTACCGGTCCCGCGGCAGCACCAATTCCAGCACCTCCGCCAACCATACCGGCTGCTGTCATTCCCGTTGCGGTAACAGCACCGTATCCGAGTGCTGCACATCCGGCAGCCGCAGAACCAGCCTTGATCACCTCTTTTTTCATAAGCCCACCTTTCGTTAAAAAAATATATACCGATCCCATTTTGCTTTTTCCAAAAGCTGGAACAAATTCTTATAATCTGAATCCGGATGCCCTTATCTTATACCAAATCGCTATTGAATTTATACAATAAAAAATTTTTTTTCTGTTTAATTACAGAAAATTGCTATTTTTAAAAGCATGTCTTCATTGGCGATTCGGTATTATACTGATTCTCCATTGAATTTATACAATCCCGTCCTGAGAGGTGTTTGATAATTATACTTTCAATGTAGAATCAGTATTAGACTTAAAGCAATTTTGGTGCAGGAAAAAACCAAAAAACTTTGGAGACGCATATAATGTTTCAACTTTGGTTTTTGGGGGCATGATTTTTGCAATGCGGTCCGGACGGGAAAAAATCATCCTTTCTGACCTGAAAAATCCTCCGGACAGGCTAAAAAAACATGTTCCCGGCAACACGCAATTTCTGTGCCATAAAAAACCAAAGTTAAAACAGTATATCATAAAATTTCCCTTTTGTCCAGTCAGGAAAATTTTTATCTTGACAAATGATTTTTTCCATGCAATAGAGAGGAAACTTACCTAACGACCGGTCGGTAAACAGACAGGATATTATATCTTAAGCGACTGGATGAATATTATAACTCTTTATTATTTATTATCTGCCATTCCCAAAGGAGGTACTGTGGACTTTGATTTGAATAAAGAACAGGAAATGATCCGCAGGGAAGTCCGGAAATTTGCGGAAAGCGAAATCGCTCCGCTGGCCCTGGAACTGGACGAAAAAGAGGAATTTTCTGTTGATCTGACAAAGAAAATGGGGGAAATCGGTCTGTTCGGCATGTTTGTCCCGGAAGAATACGGCGGACAGGGAATGGATTATATTTCCTATATTATTGCTGTCGAAGAAGTGGCACGGGTGGACGGTTCCCAGGCTGCCACAGTTGCTGCGGGAAACTCCCTGGGCATCGGCCCCCTGTATTATTTTGGCACAGAAGAGCAGAAAAAGAAATATCTGCCCAAACTCTGCACAGGTCATGCTTTGTGGGGATTCGGACTTACAGAACCCACAGCAGGTTCAGATGCTGGGGGCAGCAAGACAACGGCTGTGAAAGACGGAAATGAATGGGTGCTGAACGGGTCCAAAATCTTCATCACCAATGCAGCCTGTGATCTGTCTCTGGGTGTCACAGTGCAGGCCATCACCGGAAAGCGTGCCAACGGCAAACCCGAATACACCTGCTTTATTGTGGAGCATGGCATGAAAGGCTTCAAAGCAGTGCCCATGCACAAAAAAATGATGTGGCGCGCGTCCAATACCGCAGAACTCTATTTTGATGACGTGCGGATTCCGGAGAAAAACATCCTCGGCAAACCCGGAGACGGTTTTCACCAGATGCTCAAAACGCTGGACGGCGGACGTCTTTCCATCGGCGCAATGGGACTGGGCGGCGCGCAGGGTGCCTATGAAATGGCCCTGAAATACGCAAAAAAACGCGAACAGTTTGGTCAGCCCATCAGCAAATTCCAGGCCATTGCCTTTAAACTGGCAGACTGTGCAATGGAAATTGAATGCGCACGCAACCTGCTCTACAAAGCCTGCTGGCTGAAAAGTAATCACCGTCCCTTTGAAACCCTGGCTGCAATGGGAAAACTCTACTGCTCGGAACTTATGGGAAGAGTTGCCAATCATGCTGTGCAGATTCACGGCGGTTACGGACTGATGAAGGATTACAATGTGGAAAGGTTCTACCGGGATCAGAAACTGCTGGATATAGGCGAAGGCACATCCGAAGTGCAGAGACTTGTGATTTCCCGGTATATCGGCTGTTAGTACACAATCAATAATCCCCTCTTGAGAGGGGATAAAGGGGTGTGTTCAGACATGGAACCGACACACCCCCTGCCCCCTCTCAAGAGGGGATTATCCAAAATTGATACCCGAAACCTTTACACTTTCAAATTTTTGGAGAAAATTATGAGCGAAAATCTGCTCCTTACAACCATAGAAAACCAGACGGCCATTCTCACTCTTCACCGTCCTGAGATAATGAATTCCTTTAATTTTGCCCTGCTGCGCGCTTTGCGGGATCAGGTAGAGGCTCTGCGCTTCAACAGCGACATCCGTGTCATCATCATCACAGGCGCGGGGGAAAAAGCCTTTTGTGCAGGCGCTGATCTCAAGGAACGTGCCACTTTGACACCTGTGCAGGTAAAGGAATTTATTTTTACCATCCGCAATCTGTTCACTTCCATTGAACTGCTGCCCAAACCGGTCATCGCGGCTGTCAACGGCATTGCACTGGGCGGCGGAACCGAACTGGCTCTGGCCTGTGACATCCGCATTGCCTCAACTGCTGCGTCTATGGGACTGACAGAAACCCGGCTCGCGATTATTCCGGGCGCGGGCGGAACCCAGCGTCTGCCCCGTCTGGTGGGCAAAGGCAAGGCAAAGGAACTGATTTTCACAGGCCGCAGAGTAGATGCACAGGAAGCTCTGAGCATCGGACTGGTGAATCAGGTCTGCGAACCCGCGCAGTTGCTGGACGAATGCCGGAAAATGGCTGCCATGATCTGCGAAACCGGCCCCATTGCCATTGAGCAGGCCAAATACGCGATCAATTACGGCATGGAAACGG
>CAZHPS010000409.1:0-6540 GCA_964534335.1 uncultured Desulfobacterales bacterium | reverse complement strand
AAAGGCACTGCAGCCCCTTTGTAAACAACTGCCGGAATGAGAATACTGATTTCTGTTTTTCCGGACTGACATTCCGTGCGATCAGGTGTCAGCAGCCATTTTCCTTCGGGAAGTACAGATGCAGCAAAAAAAGAAAAAAAATCAGAATTAAGGGTAAAATATCTGAAAAATATGCGAATTCCTCTTTCATTGGAAGCGGTTCCGGTTTTTCCCGCAAATCCGGCTGCAATCTCATTCAGGCTGACCGTTCTTACTTTTATTACAGCAATAATCATCTGTGATATAAGTATAATACGTGCAAAATTTATTGGAAAATGCTTTTTCAGCAATACAGCCGGACGGTAAACCTCTTTCATTTTTATCCTCCTCATAATGTTTAAATTTGATGAGCAGAATTTAACATAAAAAAAAGGTTTTGACAAATAAAATTTAAATTATTGTAATTATAAATAATATAATATTTTTGTCCGGTAGTAAGGGAGAGATTATGATTTGAAGCAATTAATAAATGAACATTTTCATCTTTCATTATCAGTAACGTGAGTTCGATGAGTTTTATATTGTAATCAATGCTTTATTGAGATCAATTCCTCTCATATGAGGTTTTTTGGGATAAAAAGTGTACGCGATCAGGGCACTGAAAAGGTTTGCGGCAAATCCAAAGACAGAACGGTGCCGGGAATGTTCAGTCTGAAAAAAATTTTTGGGCAGATCTCTGACACTTTCAGTCACCGCCCTTTTGCGGGGCAGAATACGGTCGGCAGATGCAATATACTGTTTTTTCATATTTTTTCTCAGAGCTGTTATCATCTCCAGCCCGTGTTCTGCAGGGTCAGCCGCGGGTTTTGCACTGATGCAGCCTTTGTCTCCGGAAAGCTTTCCTTTCAGCTTTTTCACCATGTCCCTGAACGGTTTCCGGTCATCGGTATTGCCGCCTGTGATCCTCACAGCCATCAGTTCCCCGATGCTGTTTATGACAGGGTGGAGTCTGAAACCGTAAAACCGGCCGGCTGTTTCAGCGAAAACCCTGTGATGCCGGATTCCGGGATTGATGCAGACAGAAAGAGATGCTGAATCAGGTACATATATCATGGTGTGCAGACTCGGTTCCATACGGAATTTCAGAAACAGTATCAGAGGAATCAATGCTGCGGGTGCGGTCTCACAGAATCTGCTGTATGAAACCGGCGCGGAAAATTCCGCCCGGTGAAACTGCAGTACAGTATCCTTATATACTGTCTGAAATTATGACCGCCGATTGGCTGAAACCCAATCAGGACTGTCATTGTTTCACATACGGACATCCGGCAGAAAGGGCGCTGACGCCGGGCTCCGGTGAGGTGTGCACTGAAAAGGGGACCGAATGTTTTCATAAACTCACTGGTTTCATAATAAAGTTCTGTAAAAATCTGCACACTGTCCTGATTCGGATCAGCGGTTTTCATTTTTTCCTCCGGTTTAAAAAGGTTAAGGCTGCATGAAACCCGTATATACAATAATTTTAAAGTTATGTCACTGATAATATGGACAGACTCATCGAACTCACGTTAGTATAAGCTTCCAGCTTGTGCCCCTGCACAGGAACAAGCCGGGAGGCATGTTCTGCTTTTTACAGTAGCACAAGCTTCCAGCTTGTGCCTTTGCACAGGAACAAGCCGGGAGGCATGTTCTGCTTTTTACAGTAGCACAAGCTTCCAGCTTGTGCCTTTGGACTGGAACAGGCCGGAGGCATGTTCTGCTTTATTCAAAAAAATATAAAAACACATGAGAGGAAACCATGACTATTCCCGGAAATCTCCTGACTACCGCTATGGCGGTCATGCCCCACAAAGATGTGGATCGTGCGCTGGAAATGGCTCTGTCCCTGGACATCCCTTTCTGGCCCCAACTGCCCAATTTCAGTTATTATGAAGACATGTATGTGCAGGCAGCCGAACATTTCCCCGGCATTGAGCTGGATGTGGAAAAACAGACTTTGCGTTTTTCCAATGAAAAATTTGTCAGTGAATTTGAGGAAACCCTTTCCCATTACGATGATCCCGCGTATTTTGACATCAGCGAAAACTATTCTGCTGTGTATCATAAATTTCTGCAACTTGATCTTGCGAATCGTCCTGCCATTCGCGGACAGTTGGAAGGCCCCATCAGTTTCGGATTCAATGTGCTGGATGAAAACCGGCGTCCCATTCTGTTTGATGACAATATCCGTCCTTTTCTCTTTGAATTCATGTCCAAACGGATCAATGTGCAACTGGATCGTCTAAAACAGATCAATCCCAATGCATTCATGTTTGTGGATGAACCGGGACTGCAGTTTCTTTTTTCTGCTCTGTCCGGTTACAGTGATTTCAAGGCCAAAGATGATCTGGAAGCCTTTTTTGCAATGATAGAACGCCCGCGCGGGATTCATCTCTGCGGCAATCCTGACTGGGAATTTCTGCTGAATCTGGATATGGATATTCTCTCTCTGGATGTTTACAGCAACGGAGAGATTTTTTCCTCATGCGCGCCGTCCATACGGCGGTTTCTGGACAAAGGCGGTGTTCTGGTCTGGGGAATTGTGCCCACCAATTTTGAACCGTTTGAAAAGGAAAATATCAACACTTTGGAAAACCGGATGGAGAAAATCTGGGACGCTCTGAGTGCAAAAGGTTTGGATCGGGAATTTCTGCTCTCCCGGAGTCTGCTGTCCCCGGCTACCTGCTGTCTGGTCAACCCGGACAAAGAAAAGACAGTGGAAAAGGCGTTTGGAACCATAAAAAAACTGTCTGAAAAACTTCGGGAAAAATATGTTCAGATACTGAAATAAGCAGGGAAACAAAAATTTTCGTGTATCAAAAAACGGATTTCCCGGATATGGCAGAACATGCTCCGGACTGCTGACAAACCCGTGCACAAGCTGGAAGCTTATGCTATTTTTATACCTGAAAATTTATGGTTGCCTACTTAATCCACCCTGCGCACCAGCGTCATACCGGAGAAAGCCGGTATCCGGAACTGATTGAAAACACTGGATTCCAGATTTTGCCGGAATGACAGTGAAGGCGTTTATAGTATTTTCCGATGCAGGTGCAAAAAAATGCTGTGCTTAATTTTTGCACTCCTCCGGATTTGCATTAGACATTGTGCAAAAAACCGCTGTGCTTAGAAGCTGTTTTAAAAATATCCAGCCCTGATTTTTCCGGGAAGAAATCCATCCGGCAAAAGAGATACTGCCCGTTTGAATACGGCAAAATCAGGCTTTGGTATTTGGCAAAATCCCAAATTTTTTGGCCCCGGATATTTTTAAAACAGCTTCTTAATACCGAATCGCTGTTGACTTTATACAATCTGCACTTCCGACTGATCCGGAGGATTGCAGAAATTAAGCGGAGCGGTTTTCTGCACATGCAGAACTTCTGAAAGATTGACAATATTGGATCAAACCAATGTCGAATCGGTATTCTATCAAACTCAGATGAAACAAGATTTCATATGATGAAACCGGATAAATTTTTTACTCCGGTTACAGTATGATCGACTATATGGATTGAACAGTGAGGCGGTTCCATAATTTCATGAACTTCATCCATGATTTTTCTGTTTTTTGCGCTTGACGTAAGCCGCCCTTATAAAGTATATTCAGTTATTAAAATAAGAAGTATTAAAAAAGGGAAAATTTGTCAGGACAAACTTTCCCTGATAAGTGATGTTTTTGGGTATTATCAGGGCGAAATGACCTGATAATCAATTGTTATGCTTCTCGTAACACCGGGTTCTCGCAGCGGTAGTCATGCACAAGTAGTGATGAATTAGATTCAGTATGCTGATATTCAAAGCTCTGAATGAGATTCATCACTACTTGTGCATGACTACCCTCGCAGCATAACCCGGCGTTCAGGCGGACGGCTGTGCCGCTTGGTACTGACTTTCGTAAATACGCGTCTGGTTGCATATACTATTACTCATAAGAAGCTGTTTTAAAAATATCCAGCCCTGATTTTTCCGGGAAGAAATCCATCCGGCAAAAGAGATACTGCCCGTTTGAATACGGCAAAATCAGGCTTTGGTATTTGGCAAAATCCCAAAATTTTTTGGCCCCGGATATTTTTAAAACAGCTTCTAAGATTTGATGGTACAGCCACGAATTGCACGAATGACACGAATTATGGTTTGTGCATTCGTGCAGATTCGTGTTATTCGCGGCTGTTATACATTTTTATAAACTCTTCTGAGGCAGTCCTTTCGAATGCGGTATTTTACAACCGAAATGTTTCAATTATGGTATATAATTTAACCAGACGCGTATTTAACGTTTGTGTACTTAAAGCGTGTATCATTTGACCTTGCGGTAGAATTTGATTTTATAATATCTTAAATCAAATACATCTGGACAAAAAATACCGAAAAGTCATCTGGTACAAGCTTTGGTCATCTGTTGGGGAGGTGCTTTATGCTGTCAGTTAAAAGATTGTTTTTCCTGAGTTATTCAATTATTGTCTGCGGAATAATCACATTGGGAATACTTGTCATGCTGATGAGCGACAATGAAGATGTATTGGAGAAGAAATATGAAATTCGCTATCAGTCGTATCTGCTTGCCGATCAGTTGCGCCAAAGTTCCGATGATCTCACCCGGCTGGCCAGAACATATGTGGTTTCAGGCGATCCCAGATATGAAAAAATGTATTGGGACGTTCTTGCGATAAGAAACGGCGAAAAAGCCCGCCCGGAGCATTACGAACGCATTTACTGGGATCTTGTTCTGAATCATGGAGATAAGCCACGTCCAGATGCTCAGGCATCACCGCTGAGGCAGTTGATGAAAAACATGGGATTTACCGAACAGGAGTTCAGTAAACTGAACGAGGCCCAGAACAACTCTGACGGACTTGTAAAAACAGAAACAGTCGCCATGAATGCTGTAAAAGGTTTATATGACGACGGTCACGGGAGCTATACAAAAAAAGGCGAGCCGGATTCGGAGCTTGCAAGACGTCTGATGCATGACGAACAGTACCATAAATATAAAGCGTCCATCATGAAACCCATAGACGAATTTTTTGAAATGCTTGACAACCGTACAAAATCGGAAGTGGAACTATTCAGGAAAAAAACCGGGAAACTGCTTTTTTACATAGAGATGATCAGTGTTTTACTGATTGTTCTTTCAGTATTGATTGTTTCTTTTGTTTTTTTCAGAATGAGAAAAATTGTCGGTGAAATCAGACTCGCATCGGATTATCTGTCTTCCGGAAGCCAGAGTCTCAGTCAGGGTGTTGCAGAACAGGCTGCTTCTGCTGAAGAAGCGTCCGCGTCGATGGAACAGATGGTTGCCAATATAAAACAGAATGCGGAGAATGCCGCACAGACGGAAAAGATAGCTGTGGAATCTGCCCAGGAAGTACAGGAAAGCGCAAAAACCGTGGCAGAAACATTGACCGCCATGAAGGAAATCACCCAGAAAATTTCATTTATCGAGGAAATTGCGCGTCAGACTGATCTTCTGGCTTTAAATGCAGCCATAGAAGCAGCGCGTGCAGGAGTATACGGCAGAGGATTTGCTGTTGTGGCGTCTGAAGTCCGCAAGCTGTCCGAACGGACCCAGAGGGCGTCCGCAGAAATCAGGAAATTATCCGCTTCAAGCATAGATATTGCTGAAAAAGGAGGAAACAAGCTGGCAAAAGTTTTGCCCGGCGTCAGAAAAACAGCCGTTTTAGTTCAGGAAATCAGCGCTGCATGTAAAGAACAGAGCATAGGCGCCGAACAGATAAACAGTGCATTTCAGGAACTTGATCAGGTAATACAGCAGAATGCATCAACTGCCGAGGAATTGGCAGGTCAGGCGGAGCAGCTTCGGATCACAATTTCTCTCTTTGGAATCAGTCATTTAAAACCGAAAAATATCGGAAAACAAAATAACGGCATGAAACCCGCGTACAGTAAAAGAGATATTTGGATGTCCGAAAAACCGCCGACAAAACAGTTTCAGGATGATGATAACTTTTATAAATATTAAGGTTATGCTTCCCATAACACCGGGTTCCCGCAGCATAACCCGGCGCTCAAGCTGGCGCCGTTTAGCCCAGTGTTATGCTGTGAACGAAAAAAATCGCTGAGACGTAAAATTTGTGGGTGTCAGAGATAATGGAGATGAAAAAAATGATAACAACGGAATTGATATTGAGAGTGCCGGAAGATATACTGTACACTTTAAAAGAAACAAAAAATGATTTTATAAAAAAGATTAATATCGCTTGCGTTTATAGGAAAACTGGGGATTCCTGAATGGAGAGTTGCAGCCCAACAATCGCTTGCACCGGACTTGGGAAGGCGGGCGGGAACATCCGGTGCTATTCTTTAGGATTTTGGGTTGCGTCCGCCTTCCCAAGCCGGTGAAGCGAAAGGTTATGCAAAAATATGAATAAAAAAATAATATCTCACGGAATCAAATGTTCTCAATGTGCTATTTCCATGAAGCTTTACTAAAGTTTCTCTATTAACAGTACAACTTTCTGAAATTAAATGTATAAATAACAGAAATCAGGTGTGATTATTATG
>CAZHPS010000408.1:0-6545 GCA_964534335.1 uncultured Desulfobacterales bacterium | reverse complement strand
TGCAGTTTTTCCAGCACCTGATGGGGATGCTGCATATTGCTGTTGTATTTCTGCCGGGATCGGTCTTTGACCATTCTGGAAGAAAAGGCCCATAAAACAGGATGATCCGGAAAGCGTTCCCTACAGACAGTATTGATAAACGCATAAGTGTTCATTGCTTTTGTGGTTGTTCCGAACGCGGCCATCACAATGGGGATTTTCATTGGGATTTTCTGTCAGCCCCCTTTGATTTCAGTGCAGCAATATCACTTTCGTATTTTTCATACAGATCATCAAACACCACAGGGATTTTGGAATGAAAATCCGCGAGCAGTGGCAGCATGATTTCCCGTATCTGCGGATGCGCTGGTTTCGAGCATCGCAGATGGAGAACATGCCGCCATTCCCGCAGATTCGCTGTCATCACGATTTCTGTTTTCAGGCTGTTGGGAAGCACACTCCGGGCTTTTTCAGGTGCTGCGCCGTCCTGTATCAGTTTCATATAGATTTTTTCCGCATATTCCATTGCAGATTTCCAGTCCTGATATGCCTGTGAATCCTCTGTCCAGAAAAAAGGCCGGATAACAGTGATTTCATTTCCGAATTTTTCTTTGGCATAATTCGCGTAGCGCGTGGATTCCTGTGAATAAGCCGCGAGTCTGTGTCTTACCAATTCATGGGTGATTGCACGATCACAGACAAAACGGACTGTGATATTCATATGCTCAATCACACTGTGATGTCCGGATTTTATAATGCCTTTGACAAACCCGGCAGCAGAATCCCGTGTGATTCTGTCCTCGCTTTTGTAACAGGTTCGCCCTGCTACTTCAATATTCTTCAGTATGCTTTCACCGTCCGGCATGAACAGAATTTCATGGGACGGGGGAATGATTTTCATTTGCTGACTCCTTTGCTCATTATGACACAATTATTTAAATTTTTTGATAAATTCCAGACTTTCTTTGGCATCCATGACATTCAGTTTCAAATCCTGCGTCATATAACGCAAAACATTCTGCTTTGCAGTTTCTCCAGCCCTTTCTTCATTTCCTTTGCCATAGTCACTGTCCTCTGTGATGATATTTTTGTCCGAATGCAGTGCAACTGCAACAAATGTCTGGTCAGAACTTTCATGGAATCCGAATTTCACCAGTTTTTTCCGTATTTTTTCCTCCAGTTTCCCGGATACATAAAACACTTTATTGGCCTGAAACATGGCAACCAGCCATTTTTGAAACATTTCATTATGATTCAGATTCTGGCGGTATTCCTGCAAAATGACACTTTTTTCAACATCAAATGCAATTGACAAAGCAGCATTGTCATAAAAAAGACCGATCAGTGCAAAACATTCAATGGAATGAAGCTGAAAACCTTTGATCAGAATATTGGTGTCAATGACAAATTTCATCTTCTGTGCTTATCTTTCAGAAATCTTAATCTGTGCGAGTGATTCATTGATACGCATGATTTCCTCAAAATCATCTGAAAAAAATTTTCTGAAACTGTCCGGCATAGTTTCAAATTCCCCTTTATCATTGAGTATGATCCGATGGGCAATGCTTTCACCATCAACATTTTCAATAAAATAGATGGCTATATCTTCTGCTTTGGGAAACCGGCCCGGATTTTTTTTCAGATAATTCTCGGCAAGCCGCCTTCTGATTCTGAGAAGCAGATTTTCGCTGTGCGTTTCAACTATCAGATATTTTGGTGTTGCAGTATCATTGTCAGGAGAAGAATATACGGCATCCAAAAATAAATCTCCCAGTTCTGCCTGTGCTTTGGAATGCAGATGAATTTCGGGCTGTTCAATCAATACCACACTTTCATGCGGAGCCGCATAGACTTGGATGACAACCGGCAATATCTGAGACAGACCGAAGCCCACATCTTTCAGGGGAACCTGCGTACCTGTCCGGGTGTCTGTTAGAATAAACTGCCCCAGATTTGAGCCTAACAGTTTCCATTCAAACTTGTAGTGATAGGCAGAAAGCCAGTTGTTAATTCTGGATTCCAGATAATCCGGATGCTTTCCGTATTTGCTGAGATACAGAAGTTGCAGGGCATCTTCTCCCCGGATTCCCACAGTTGCAGGATTTTCCCCGGTAAAAAACTGAGTTCTTTTGGGAACAGCCCGAACCGGCCCAATGTTTGAAATTTTCTCAAAAAAATCTCTGAGTTCTTTTTCCAAGCACATGTTCAGAAAATGTAAAGAAGTTATTTTTTCAGAAATTAGAGGAATAAAATTTTGAGTTTTGTTTTTATCAATAGTTATAATATTAATAAAATTGGAAAAACTGTTTTTTATTAGATATTCTTCAAGATTATAATAATCCGAAAAAAAATATGATTTCGCATTATAAGCGGTACTCTTTTTATACATTGAAAAAATCGTTTTTGCGTCTGTATTTTTGATGGTATACTTAATGATTTCATTATTTTTTCGGTTTTGATTATATGAAATATCTATTGACAGTTTGATACAATCCGTGCCGGGGCTATAGAGCTGTCCAAAAGGATTTCTTTTTTTCTTATTATTCACTGATGTTGTTGGATCATACCAAAAATCCAAATCCGTCCTGATGGAAATGACAATCGGCTGTTTAAAATCAATTTTATGATTGTTCACAATATCTTCATAGGTTCCCAGATCAACGCCGCTGTCTGAAGAAAATACAAAAGGAACCTCTTTTGCCGGATTTTCCAGACTCTGTTTGAGCATCAGCAGAGCATTCAGAATAGTGCTTTTCCCGGACGAATTATGACCGAAGAGCAGGGTGATGGGCTTTATTTCTATCCATCCTGTATCCCTGAAACCTTTGAAACGCTGCAATCGGATTGCCTTCATTTATTCATTCTCCAGATAACATCTGAAAATTTGTCCAAAAAACCCTAATGGTTTGAGAAAAAACAAAACTCTTTGGACGAATGCACACTGCTATAGGCTTTAAGAAAATAATTTTGGGGTTTCCTGCAGGTTGGGGTGAACGGAGTGAACCCCAACTGAATCAGGATGCTGGGGTTCACTCCGTTCACCCCAGCCTACTCCAAAATAATTATCTTAAAAGCTATATTTCTGACAGCTTACGGTAACACCTGTGATTTCCCACGTCATATCACTGCCCGCATCTTTTTTGGCAAGTTTTTTTTCCGAACGAATGGTTCGGGAACCTGCGCCACCTGCATCTTTGACAGTTTCACTGATTTTCTTTTTCTGCCCGTTTTCATTTTCCAGAGCAAAAGTGAGCCGGAGACTTTCGCATATCGGCCCGTAACTGACCCGGCCACGAATCATAATTGCTCCGTCTTTCTGCTGCACGGACACATCAATCTCATATCCATCCACCTCAAACTGTTCCATAGTGATTTTTCCGGCTGCCGCGTGCATGGAAAACAGACATTCCCATACCATACATATGCAAACCACAGTAAAAACAAATAATTTCAGATCCGTTTTTTTCATACATGGCCTCCCTGCAAGTTTTTTGTTTTTTCCGCAGACTTCTTTTAAACAAATCTGTTCAAAAAATCAACACAGCATTCCGGAAATCATCCGATTTTTTTCCTGTGCCATGTTATCCGGCAAAACAGATCAAAATATACTGAACCAAATTTTTTATGGCACAAAAATTGCTTTAAGCGTCAGTAAAAAGAATTTGGGAGCATATTATGAGAATCTGTTCCGGTTTCCGAAAAAAACAAAATTGGATCAGTATAAACAGGCAAACAAAAATTTTCGTGTATTTAAAAAACATTATTTTTCCAAAAAAACAGGTTTTTCTGAAAATTTTATGCCAGAAAATTTATGGAACCTTGTTTATGCTCTTGCAGAAAATCAGAAATTCCCTTATACCGATTCGCCATTGACATGATACTATCCCAGGCAGATCCGGAGGATTGCAGAAATTAAGCGGAGCGGTTTTTTGCACAGACAAAACATCGGAAAAACTGACAGTATTGAATCAAAGCAATGGTGAATCGGTATTATACCAAACCGCCTTCAGAGATTGAGGAATGCCTGTGTTTTTTCAGCCACGAAACACACGAAAATACACGAATAAAAAAATTGTCTGAAAGCGGAGCCGTATTACTCTGAAAAAAAACAGAGTCTCCAGTATCCTGAAAATACCTGATTCTGAATTTTTAAAAATTCAGACAAATTTATATCGAATTCACGGTAATTGCACATTACAGAAAACAGGTGGAAAAAAATGTATTTTGATATTAGCACACCGGAAAAACAGAGGGAAGCCGTGCGGGCGTACCGGCAGCATCTGCTGACGGAACTGAATGCGGCCATCCGTATGGATGAAAACCTGATCGGTCATGAGAAAATGCAGGCAGTGGCCGCAGTTGATGCCATCAGCAGAATGCGGCATCGTCTGTATCAGAAAGCCCATGAACTGGGTTATCCTGCTGCATGTGCCAAAAGCATTCCCGACTGCAAAGGAGAATGCTGCAAATGGCATTTTCCCGCAAACCTGGATAGCGTTGATTTGTTTATCTGCATATCCTCACTCTCCCTGGAAAAACGGAAATCTTTGCAATCCCGGCTTGCTTTGGATGCGGATCACTATCAATGCCCTTTTCTTGATCCGTATGGATGCATCTTTTCCTTTGACAGCCGGCCTGTTGCCTGCTCAAATGCCTGGCCCTGTTTTATGAGTGACAGTTACCACTCGTTTATGGAGAAAGAGAGGAAAGAAATCAAAAAATATTATTGCATATTGAAAGAGTTAAGTTAATATATGTTAAATTTGCCGGGCTTTCCGGGATAAGCAGTCAGCATAACTTTTCGGGTATAAGATGATTTATACCAATTCGCTATTGACCTGATACTGTCCGGGCTGTTCCGGAGGCGTGCAAAAATTAAGCGGAGCGGTTTTTTGCACGCCCGGAACTGCGGAAAAACTGACAGTATTGGATCAAATCAATGGCGAACCGGTATTATGAAAATAAATATCCCATTTTCAGTTCACAGGCATAAGGAACAAGCTGGAAGCTTATGCTACTTTGGTGGGATATTTTTTTCTGGAAATCACCTAAAGTTTTCAGAAAAATCCGGTTTTCCGGAAAAATCTGATTTTCTGAATACACGAAAAATTTGGTTTGCCTGGCTTAGCAAAAAAATCTGCTTTACGTCTGTTTTTTTCAGCAATCAGTCCTGTTTCCAAAAATCTTCCTTGACTTGAAACGCCCATTCCCCTATGTTTGCTCTTTTTGAATGCCTCATATCTGAAATTTCATTTGCAGAAAGGAGTTTTTGACATGCTTATCAAAGGCACACTTCACGCGGCCGCGCCCATATACAGGGGAAATGCCCGCAAAACCCTGTTCACCCGTGACGGAGACGGACGTCACCGGCTGGTTTCCCTGGCCGGAGAAATCAGGGGCACTGCCCAGAGCCTGATGGACGCTTTTACCGGCCAGTCCAAAAACGGGAAAAACATGGGACTGCTTAATCAGTTGTGGCAGCGTCTCTATGCTTCCCCCATGCCGGATCGGCTTATTGAAAAAGTGGAATGCAAACTCAAAAAAGAGTGTTATCCCCGGAACAGTTTTTTTGATATGCGCATGGGCATACGGCTGGATGAAGACCGGTGGGCGGTTGAAGCCAATGCCAATTACAAAATGGAAACCCTGATGCGGGATTCGCTTTTTGATCTGAGCATTTCTGTCAATGACGCTTTGCTGAAAAAAGAGGACAATGCTGCCCGGCTCTATTATGTGCTGCAGGAAATCATGGCAGAACGCTTCTGGTTCGGGGCAGGAAAAAGCAAGGGGCTGGGACGGTGCAGGCTGGAGGCAAATCTGCCGATTCCTGAACCCAAATCCCTTCCTGCCATAAATCCCAAAGCAGGCCATCTGCGCATTGACATTGGTTTCAATGCACAGAATCCGGTTCTGGTTGGATGGAACTGGGGAAAAGTGGATCCCCATACTCCCTCTTTTCAGTCTGTGGAAGCCAGACTGCTGATCGGGGCTATGCGCAATCTGCCGGACAGCATCCGGCAGCGTCTGGAAATGGCTCTGGGCGGCGCGATTCTCAGCCCGGAAGACTGGAAACAGAAATTTACGGAATATCTGCCACGTGTAATTGCCATCAGGCTGCGGGAATCTGCATCATCACAGTCCCAATGCTGGGTTCTGCCGGAAGCAGGCATCAAAAAACTGGGCAAAGGCAAACACGCACTGAGCAAAGATCTGATGAAAGCTGTTGAATCCCTGTCTGAAAAACCCTTTTCCAGTGAGGCTGAGGCTGAGGCCGCAATTACAGAGGCTATGGGCAAAAAAGCCAATATGGTCAAACGGGTGACAGGGATTCTGGAACAGCGGGTCCAGGCACGCCAGGAACTGGATGCCAATCTGTGGAAAGAAATCTCTGAGGGGCTGGGAATTGATATACGGCTTGGGGAAAAACTTGCTGAAAGCATCGGAGATGAAGCTGCTCTCATGCAAATCCTGACTCCGGCCTGCAAAGATGTTCTGCCTTCGCTTTTTCTGCAGGTGGATCAGCATATCAAAATGCTCCAGAGTGATATGTGGGTGGATGAGGAAAT
>CAZHPS010000407.1:0-6561 GCA_964534335.1 uncultured Desulfobacterales bacterium | reverse complement strand
CGTTTGCGATCCATATCCACATCCATCACTGTCACCATGACTTTCTGCCGCACTTTCACCACTTCCGAAGGATCTTTGACAAAACGGTCGGCCAGTTCACTGATATGCACCAGACCGTCCTGATGCACGCCAATGTCAACAAACGCGCCAAACGCGGTTACATTGGTGACAAGGCCCGGCAGTTTCATGCCTGCGCGCAGGTCTTCCATTTTTTCCACGCCGCTGGCAAAGGCAAAGGTTTCAAACTGCTGTCTGGGATCCCGTCCCGGTTTGGCAAGTTCTTCCAATATATCCTGCAAGGTAGGCAGTCCCACTTTGTCATTGACATATTTTTTTATGTCAATCTGTCTGCGCAAATCATCGAGTTTCATCAGATCGGAAACTGTGCAGTCCAAATCCTTTGCCATCTGCTGTACAATGGGATAACTTTCCGGATGCACCGCGCTCGCGTCCAGAGGATTGTCTCCGTCCATGATACGCAGAAATCCAGCGCACTGCTCAAATGCTTTTGGTCCCAGCCGTTTGACATTCTTGATTTCCTTCCGGTTTCTGAAAGGCCCGTTTTCATTGCGGTATGCAACAATATTCTTTGCAAGCTGGGGCCCAAGTCCGGAAACATAGGTGAGCAGTTGCACACTGGCACGGTTCACATCCACGCCCACGCGGTTGACGCAACTGATAACCACATCATCCAATGACTGTTTGAGTGCAGTCTGATCCACATCATGCTGATACTGTCCCACACCAATGGATTTGGGATCAATTTTCACCAGTTCCGACAGAGGATCCATCAGTCGGCGTGCAATGGAAACTGAACCGCGTACCGTCAAATCCAAATCCGGAAATTCCTCACGCGCCACTTCTGAAGCAGAATAAATGGACGCGCCGCTTTCATTGACCATGACAATCTGTATGGCAGGCGGAAGACCAATTTCTTTCATAAAGGTTTCACTTTCCCTGCTCGCGGTTCCATTGCCAATGGCAACAGCTTCAATTTCAAATGCCTGACAGAGTTTTTTGATGGTATCCCCAGCTTTTTCCGGCTGATGCAGATAAATGGTGTCATGGTGCAGAAGTTTTCCCTGTGCATCCAGACAGACAATTTTGCATCCTGTGCGGAATCCGGGATCAACACCCAAAACCCGTTTTGCTCCCAAAGGCGGAGACAGCAGCAGTTCCCTCAGATTTTCCGCAAATACCCTTATGGCCTCTGCATCTGCCCGTTCTTTGGTGGACAGCCGGATTTCCGTTTCCATAGAGCGTGAAAGCAGCCGTTTGTAGCAGTCCTGAATGGCCAAATCCACATGTGCAGCATCCGCTCCGTTTCCTTTGAGAAAAAGGGAGCGCAGAACAGCAACAGCCTCTTCTTCGGGCGGTGCAATGGTAAGATTGAGAATATCCTCTTTTTCCCCCCGGCGCATGGCAAGAATGCGGTGGGACGGCGCAGTGGAAACCGGTTCTGACCAGTTGAAATAGTCTTTGAATTTGGCTCCTTCTGCTTCTTTGTCTGCTGCAACTGTGCATTGGAAAAAACCCCGTGAGGCAAAAACATCCCGCAGCCGCGCACGCGCATTCGCGTCTTCGTTGATGATTTCCGCAATGATATGCCGCGCACCTTCCAGAGCATCGTCAGCAGATGCAACTTCCTTTTCTGTATTGACAAAAGCAGCGGCTGCGGAAAGTGGATCAATGCCTTTCTGCTCCAGCAGGGAAAGTGCCAGCGGTTCCAGTCCCTTTTCCCTTGCAATGGTGGCTTTGGTGCGGCGTTTGGGTTTGTAGGGCAGATAAATATCTTCCAGCACTGCCATATTTTCTGCCGCATTTACAGCCGCTTTGAGTTCATCCGTAAGATGACCGTGCTGTTCCAGTGATTTGAGAACAGCCTCGCGGCGGGTGTCAAGTTCCGCAAGCTGGCGCAGCCGATCCCGGATTTCCGTGACAGACACTTCATCCAGACTGCCTGTGGCCTCTTTGCGGTAACGGGCAATAAAGGGAATGGTCGCGTCCTCTTCCAGCAGTTGCGCAACTGCTCCGGTCTGGGCCGGATTCAGATTCAGTTCCGCAGCAATCTTTACAATATGTTCCTGATTCATGATGATATATATTTCCTTTTCATGCGAATGAGAAGTTAAATTCAGTAAAGTAAAATCAAAAATCTATAAAAAATAGAAAATCCGGGATATTATAAGCCATGTATTTCCTGTTCCTGAACAGCAATACAGATAAAATTCCCTCCCGCGATTCATGCACATTGTTATATGCCAGTCACTGAAATTATGAAATATTCTCTGTTGCTGATTACTGATTATTATTGTACAGTGAAGCATTCCATAATGCAACATACTGATAGCTCTTGTGATTTCCTTTCCGGAGGAAGACGGGATGCGGAAACAGCATATGTGCAGGCCTCCGCGCGTGTGGCTACAGTTACAAAACCGCTATGACCACACAGGTGATAAATCCGACAATCATTCAGTAAAAGATGAACAGGGTGCGGCTTCGCATAACCGAAAACCAGTCATCGCCCGGTAAAGAATGCACCTGCATCTGTGTGCTTTCCGCTTAACCCGGCAAAACCGAAAACAGGCAAAATATTACTCTGTCCGGAAAGAATTTTCAAGCAAAGGTTTCAGATTTGGAAAGACATATTCCATAAAAAGGCTAAGAGCCCGGAAATGAAAAAAATAAAAAATCAGTTTCTGACTTTGGAAACGAATTTTTTCAGGATATGTTTCTATACAGACAGTAAGATAAGAAAATGCCAATGATCTGTCCGGCTGCAATCAGGCCACGCAGGAATCTTTCATCACCCGTTCAAATCTGATAGCCCCTATTTCCGGCATGAATCCTGAATTTATCAGCTTTGGCATCCATAATTTATGCAAACATATTGACAAAGCCGGAATTATAAAATATATAGCAATCAGGCGAAAGATTGTGAGAAAAATTCTGTAAAAAAACAGACATTATGGGAAATAAAAAGTAGCTCAAACTTCCAGTTTGTGCCGGGTTTCATGAACAAACCGGAAGCATGTTCTACTATAATTTTTTGATTTTATACAGAGATAATATGAACAAAGAAAATTCAACAGAGCAGTTAAAATTTTTCCTCAGGGAAATGTTTCAGTTCAATGCCAATGATCTGGACTTTGGGATTTATCGCATATACAATCTGAAACGCAAAGAGATTGAGCATTTCATTGATGGAAAAGAGGAACACTGTCTTGAACCGCTTATCAATAAAACGCTTGAACTGGTCAGCAGTATGGAAAAGGAAGTTGAGCTGACAGGCCTGACCGCATACCTGAAAAAGTTCAATCAGGAAAGTTTGGTGAAAGAACCATTGGCAAATTTTCAGAAGATTGAACAGTTGATTTTGAATTTCGGAAGCAATGATGCTGAAAAGGAAAGTCTGATGGCTGTACTCAACTCTTCCACAAGGGAATTCAGCATCAGCGATGAGTTAAAGGACAACATCTATAATCACATTCTTGCTTATTTTGAAATGTATTATTCCAACGGAGATTTCGGTTACAACAACCGCAGCCGGAATCTTTACAAAGTGGCGTATGAAGCAGATTATGACGGCAGAGACACCCTGTTTCACTGGAAGCACAAAGGAAGTTTATACATCAAAACAGGCAGTTCTTTCAATGCTGTCAGATTCAGATTAAAGCACTTTGACAAAAAAATTGAACTGCGGCTGGAAAGCAATGAAGACAGCAAAAATGAAGAGATCGCCCGAAACAACAACAAAGATACGAATCTGAAGCATTACAGATTCAGGGGTGTTGAAGAAAAAGACGGTGTTACCCGCATTGTGTTCAATCTTTCGGATGCTTCCACTGCCAAAGCAGATTTGTTCAAAGCCATTTTCAAAGAAATTTTCAAAAACAGCACAAATCTTGACAACTATTTGTTTATTGAGGGAAAATCAGTATTTAATGATTTGACAGATGATTATGACAAAGTGCTGGACGGAAGCGTAAAAGGCATTGGGGCTTTGCGGGTAAACCGGAAAACTCTGCTTAACAAAGTCAACAAAAATTTTGAACGGGGCAGCAAGATTGAGATCATTACAGAAAAGGGACAGGAACGCTTTTCTGATGAAACACTTGAAACCCTTTACAATATTGACCAAAAGATCAACAGCTTTTATATTGGAAATGACAGCGATTATTTTATTCACGAAAACCTGCAGGAATTTTTGACACAGGAAAAAGAACGTTATATCAAAAACCATATTTTCAGTGATCTGAAAAGCATACTGGATGGCAAACTGGACAATACCACCATCATCACTGCCAAAGCATTTGATTTGGTAAGCACCCGTATTATTGAGTTTTTAAGCACTATTGAAGAGTTTCAGAAAAAACTCTTTACCATGAAAAAGAAAGTTGTGGAAAGCGAATACTGCCTGACCATTGACAATATTGATGCGAAATATTACAAAGAAATTTTGGAGAATAAAGCACAGATTGCAGAATGGGAAAATCTCTTTTGCGTGAAGGTAAAATCCTTTGCGGATTTGAAAACACAGCCAACTTTGGTATTGGATACCGGATTTTTCAGACAGAAAGATGGCAGCAATCTGTTTAAGGACAAAATTCTGTCTGAAATTGAGAAGTTGGATGAAAGAACAAACGGGCTTCTGATAAATTCGGAGAATTATCAGGCATTGAATTTTTTGCAGGAAAGATACAGGGACCGGATACAGTGCATTTATATTGATCCGCCCTATAACAGAGGAAATGACGGATTTGTTTACAAAGACAATTTCAGACATTCAAGCTGGCTTTCATTTATGGAAAACAGGCTGCTGAAATCCAAAACACTGCTGAACAGCAAAGGTGTTATTTTCACAAGCATAGATGACAATGAACAGTCCCGGATTACAACTTTGCTCAATTCAATTTACGGTTCTGACAATTTTATCAATCAGATTATTTGGCAAAAAAAATTCAGCCCGCAGAATGATGCAAAATGGTTTTCAGATAATCACGATTTCATATCCTGTTTTGCCAAGTCAAAAGATACCTGGAGACCAACTTTGCTTTTAAGAACAGAGGCGCAGAATGCACGATATGAAAATCCCGATAATGACCCAAGAGGATTGTGGATGTCAAGCGGATTGGATGTCCGTACCTATGCAGCAGAATATGATTTTCCCATCAGAACACCATCAGGAAGGATGGTAAATCCGCCACAGGGAAGATGCTGGCGTTGCAGCAAAGAGCGATTTGAAGAACTTGTAAGAGACAGCAGAATATGGTTCGGCCCCAATGGCGGCAATGTTCCGAGAATCAAAAGATTTCTTTCAGAGGTCAAAGACGGAACCACACCATTGACCATTTGGACCTATGATGAAGTGGGACACAATCAGGAAGCAACACAGGAAGTTAAAAAACTGGGAATTGAAAATTTTACCTCTCCCAAACCTGTCAGGCTGATAAAAAAAGTTGTTCATATCGGCACTGTTTCTGATTCTGTTGTACTGGATTTTTTTGCAGGCTCAGGAACAACGGCACATGCTGTTATCAGTTTGAATAAGGATGACAATGGAAATGGAAAGAGAAAATATGTTTTGGTGGAAATGGGTTCTTATTTTTCAACAGTTACAAAACCCCGCATCCAAAAAGTAATCTACTCCCAAAAATGGAAACACGGCAAACCCCTTGACAATGACGGTTCACCTAGGCACATTTTCAAATACCTTGTGCTTGAACAATACGAAGATGTATTGGATGTCATTGAACAGTTTAAAGGTGAAATCCCAAAAAATCTTCCCTTAAAATATCTTTACAAACCAGAACTCAATAAAATCAACAGCACACTTGATCTGAGCAAACCCTTCAGCAGCAGAATCAGATACGGACAGCCCAATAAAGAAGGTTTTATTGATTTGGTGGACACCTACAATTATTTGCAGGCTTATGAAGTCAAAACCATCAAAACTTACGACATTGGCAAAAAATTTTACAAAGTGGTGGAAACGCCTGACACATTGGTAATATGGCGAAATATTGACTTAGGGGAAGATGACAGAAAAGCAGTTGTTGAAATTGCTGAAAAATACCCCGAAGCCCTGCAAATAGACATAAACTGCGACTTCAATATTCTGGCAACGCAAAAAGATAGACAGTTGCAGACAGGCAAAAGACTTTTGACTGTAAACATTATTCACGCAGAGATTTTTAACCAGTAAATCATTCAATTACAGTCCTGATCGGGATTGAACCATGAGCAAAGAAACAGCACAGGGAAACCTCTACACAAAAATTGCAGAACTCTTACAGACTGCAAGAGATCAGATTGTCCGTTCTGTCAATCAGACAATGGTTTATACTTATTATGAGATTGGCAGAATGATTGTTGAAGATGAACAGCAGGGCAAGCAAAGGGCTGACTACGGCAGGCAGATATTAAAAGACCTTTCCAAAAGGCTGGCTGCTGATTTTGGTAAAGGATTTTCTGTTGATAATTTACAGAACATGAGACAATTTTATCTTATACTGATCCAATTTTGGTTTTCTTTGGCACGGAAATTGCCTATGCGCCAAA
>CAZHPS010000406.1:0-6563 GCA_964534335.1 uncultured Desulfobacterales bacterium | reverse complement strand
CCGGAAAGATTGACAGACTGCTGCATTTTTCCTTCAGATTCGGCAAACTGGTCTCTGCATTTTTCATTTTCATTTTCTTTCTGATATACCATTACTCATAAGATTTGATGGTACAGCCACGAATTGCACGAATGACACGAATTACGGTTTGTGCATTCGTGCAAATTCGTGTTATTCGTGGCTGTTATACATTTTTATAAACTCTGCTGAGGCAGGCCTTTCGAATGCGGCATTTTACAAGCGAAATGTTTCAAGCAATGGTATAAGTTATATCCGGCATTGCCTATTATTTCGTGGCCGGAAATGCGGGCTTCCGGCAGCCTGAATTTGAGGATGTGCGGCCTCTGCTGGAAGACAGGGGAAAATCCTATTCTTCCCATGATTTTTCTGAAATTGACAGAAAAAGAAAAATGGAAAACACTTACGGCGATACCATCAAAAAAATGATTGTTGCATACGGATTTTCCGAGGGAAACTATGAGGTGATGATGAAATGGATTCTGGCTGTTCCTGATGAATATCAGAAAAAATTTGTGCATGGCATGGAGGATTTTCTGAAAGACACGGAAAAATGGGCCAGGAAAAACAATGAAAAGGATATGGATTATGCACAGTTCACAAATCAGTACAAAGAAATGTTTTTCAATGCGCTCAGAGAAATGAAGGAAAAAAATCAGGAGATTTCCCAGAGGAAAATGGTAATTCTGGGTTCCATTGCAGCGTCTTTGGTGCTGTTCATCATTTTTCTGATCATTCCCATTCTGATTAAGATTGAGGAAAATTCTGCCAATACAGTTGCCCGGCTTCAGCATCTTTCCCAACATGTTCAATAGTGCTTTGCCAGTTTTGAATCTGTGACCTGCAAAAAAAACTGGATTTTTTCAAAAAATCCGGTTTTTCTGCATATTTTAATTCCTGTCACCGGGACTTGGCTGCATCCCACATGCGCTCTTTTTCCGCACGGGGAACCTCATCAATGGTTCTGCCGCTTTCTTCTGCCATTTTTTCCATATGCCGGAAGCGCTCCTCAAATTTCCGGGTTGCAGCAGCAAGTGAGGTTTCCGGGTGAATGCTGGCAAAACGGGCCACATTGACCAGGGTGAACAGAATATCCCCGAATTCCAGAGCGATGTCTTTACTGCTCTGTTCATCAATATCCCCTCTGTCCTGTTTTTTTCCCAGTTCTGCTTTGAATTCCGCCCATTCCTCCTCAGTTTTTTCCATTACGCCCGTGATGCCGTCCCAGTCAAAACCTGTGCGCGCGGCACGTTCGGAAATCCGGTAAGCCCGCATGAGGGCAGGCTGTTTGGGAGGTATGGAATCCAGCACAGATTCTTTGGCGCAGTTGTTTTTCTCTTTCATTTTAATCTGCTGCCACCGGTTGCGCACATCTTCCGCGTCTTTCACAGTTGTATCACCAAACACATGGGGATGACGCCTAATCATTTTCTCCCTGATTCGCGCGGCCGCGTCTTCAATGTCAAACAATCTTTTTTCTTCAAAAAGTTTGGCAATGAAAAGTATCTGGAAAAGCACATCCCCCAGTTCTTCGCAGATCAGATCCGGATCACCGGATTCCACAGCATCCGCAAGTTCATACACTTCCTCTGTAAGATACAGAGACATGGACTGGGGGGTCTGTTTTCTGTCCCAGGGACATCCATTTTCCCCTCTCAGTCTTTCAATCAGTTCATTTACCGCGTTGATATGATGATATTCCAAAACAGATAATTCCTATTTTTCAGTTTGAGTGCCGGGATTTTCCCAACTTTCCCGGAGATGTTTGAATTTTTCCGCAAATTCCTTTTTCATTTCATTGGGAATAATGCTTACCATTTTTGCTGAAAGCAGTGTAACACCCGGAGCCAGTGCGGAATTTTTCAGCACTGGTGCGTTTTTGGGCAGAAATGCCACCAGCACTGCCAGCAGAATGGAAACGATCAGCGTGCTTTTCACTGCGCTGAACAGTACGCCGCTGATACGGTCAGGCCATTTGCCAAAAGCATCCATTGCCAGCCGCCGGATGATAATCCCGATCAGCCATGACAGAAAGTACACTGCAAAAAAAATGAGCAGAAATCCCAAAATTTTGAGATAGCCCGGATCAGAAAGCCACCGGGACAGAAATTTGGCTCCTTCCGGATACCAGGTATATGCGCAGTAAAATCCGCCTATGACTCCCGCGATGGACGTGATTTCCCGGATAAATCCCCTGAAAAATCCCAGAAGTATTCCGTAAACGAAAACAATGATAATAAAAATATCAAGTGCATTCATATTGATGTCTGTTTTCCTCCTTTGCAGAGAGTTCCTTTTGACATTTTCCGGCAGAAAATATACAATGCCAAAACACTAACAGAACAGACAGGGAAGGTCAAGCATTTTTCTCCGGCAGATTCTGATTAATTATCTGATATTATATGAAAAGGAGCAGCATATATGCCGATTTACGAATTTTACTGCAAAGACTGCCATACCGTGTTCAGTTTTTTTTCCAAACGCACAGATACCCAAACATGTCCCCAATGCCCGAAATGCAAAATCCGCAGACTGGAAAGGCAGGTGTCCCTGTTTGCCTTCACAGGAAAGGCAAAAGAGTCTGAAGATGTGGAGGATCTGCCTTTTGACGAGTCACAGATGGAAAAGGCAATGCAGGTGCTGGCAAAGGAGGCAGACAGTATCAATGAGGATGATCCAAAACAGGCCGCAAACCTTATGCGGAAACTTACGGATATGACCGGAATCCAACTGGGGTCAGGAATGGAGGAGGCATTAAGACGCATGGAAAAAGGGGATGATCCGGAGCAGATTGAAGCCGAAATGGGGGATATTATGGAAGGGGAGGAGCCTTTTCTGCTGCCTTCAGGCAAAAAAGGGGGAAAAAACCGTGCAAAACGTACCGCTCCTTTCCGGGATGAGAATCTGTATGATCTCATAAATTAATGGTGAATGGTGAATGATTAATGGTGAATGGTGAATTATTAATGGTGAATGGTGAATGGTGAATGATTAATGATTAATGATTAATGGTGAATGGTGAATGGTGAATGATTAATGGTGAATGGTGAATGATTAATGGTGAATGGTGAATGGTGAATGGTTCATAAATACAGATCAGTATTCACCATTTAACATTCACCATTCACCATTCACCATTTAACATTATCAACTTTGGGAGGAAAAACATGGAAAAATCTATACGGAAACGGATGGAAGTGCGGCTGGGTGATATTACGCAGCTTGCCGTTGATGCCATTGTGAATGCGGCCAACAGTTCCCTGCTGGGAGGAGGCGGTGTGGACGGAGCGATTCACCGTGCGGCAGGGCCGGATTTGCTGGCCGAATGCCGGACTTTGGGCGGATGTCCGACCGGACAGGCCCGAATCAGCAAAGGGTACATGCTTCCGGCAAAATATGTGATTCACACTGTCGGGCCGGTTTACAGCGGTAAGCCTTCAGACAAAGTGCGGCTGGCTGCGTGCTATGAGAACAGTCTGCGGCTGGCTGCGGAAAACAATGTCAGAACCATTGCATTTCCCGCTGTCAGTTGCGGGATATACGGCTATCCCATTGAAGAGGCATGTAATGTGGCAGTGGATACTGTTGCAAAATTTCTGGAAAAAAATTCTTTGCCGGAAAAGGTGATTTTTGTTCTTTTTGGACAGCACTCTCAGAAAGTGTATGAGGATTGTCTGAAAGAGAAATTCTGATTATCGGCAGATCGGAAAATTTCTTTCCGCTTTAAATCCGGTCTGCTGAAAATTTTTTTATCTGCTGATTATGGCTTTATTTCCGGAATCTGATCAGCAAACAGGGAGGTGATGCTGTCTATAAAACGCATTCCCTGAAGGGACAGCGCGCACCGGTCAGTATCTGCCTCCAGAAATCCTTTTTCTTTAAATTCTTCCCTCAGTTTTCCGAACAAATCATCAAAACAGACAGCAAAGCGTTTTTCAAATTCCCGGATGACAATTCCCTCTTTTTTCCTCAGTCCCAAATATACGGCCTCCATAATTTCCTGTTCAGATGTCAAAAATTCCTTTCCTGCTTCCGGGAGAACATTCTGTTTAAGAAGATGAATATATTCTGTAACAGAACGGCAGTTCCAGCAACGCTGCGGAGGGAAAAAGGAATGCGCGGCAGGCCCCAGTCCGATATACGGGGCAAAAGACCAGTATTTCCTGTTATGCCGTGACTGCAAATCCGGGGAACGGGCAAAATTGGAGATTTCATAATGGGAATATTCTCTGGATTCCAGAAATTCAGCCGTGAATTCAAACAGGTTTCCGGAAGATTCATCTTCCAGAGGGGAAAAGATTCCTTTTTCCATTTTTTTTGTCAATGGTGTTTCAGATTCATAGCTGAGCATATAGCAGGAAAGATGCGCTGGAGAAAATTCAAGTGCCTGTTCCATATCTGAACACCAGTCTTTTTCAGACTGTCCCGGAAGTGCATAAATCAGATCAAGACCAATATTGTCAAAACCGGCTTTTTCCGCCCATTCAAGAGCAAGTGCTGCTTCCCTTGAAGTGTGAATCCTGCCGAGAAAGCCGAGATTTTCATCAGAAAAAGACTGCACTCCGATATTGATGCGGTTTATTCCCATGTTCCGGAATTCTCTGAGCATTTCAGGGGATAATGTGCCGGGATTGGCCTCCAGTGTGATTTCTGCATGTGGATTGAGATCAAAGCAGTGAAAGGCTGTATTCAAAATCATTCGGATGTATTCCGGCTTGGGCACGGACGGTGTGCCACCTCCCAAATAAATGGTATCGCAGGGAAAATGCACATGGGAAGACCTTATTTGCATCTCCCGGATCAGTGCAGACACAAAATCCGGTATCAGAGAAAGATCAGTGACAGAATAAAAATCACAGTAATCACATTTCCGGACGCAGAAGGGAATATGGATATAAATTCCTCCGTTCTTGCTGTCAGGGGAATTTCCTTTGCCGTCAGATGAATTACAATTTTCTGTTTTCATTTGTGGAGGTTCAAAAAAGATGTTCATGTTTTTTTCAGATTATCCGCTACTATTCTTGTGAGTTGAAAAAACCGGATTTTTCCAAAAAATCCGGTTTTTCTGTACATTTCAGCGCATAAAATCAAAGTTGACAAAGCACTACTGTTCTGTCAAGGTTTAACTGACGGATAAAGTCGCTTCATTTTTATTCTCGCATCCTTTGCTCTGAACTGCCAGTCCACACCTTTCATATTCCTGTTCCGTTCTTTATACCATTCGGCAGTCTGCCGTTCCAATTCTTCCTTATTACCGATTCTGCGTTTAAGTCCCAGCCGGGCAGCCCTTTCAAGGTGGTTTAAGTTGAATTTAAAAGTAATTTGAAAACAGAAATATATGGTGTATTTTTATCAAATTTTACAATTGGTTTCTCTTTTTTTGCACCACGTCTGTTTTTTTTTAAATGTTTTAAATTAATCTGTTTGGCTGATAACATTAATAAAATTGTCATTTTTGCACGGCTGATATTGCGAAAGATGCTCCAGTCTTTATAATCAACTGCAATAATCATACCTTCATAAACTGCTGAAATATCCTGAGCAATATAATATTCAGAAACTTCATCCTTAATATTTGTATCAGGATGGACAGATCTTAATGATGCCATGATGACTGCATAAATGTTGAACGCCACCAGCGCCAGGCAAAATCCGAAAATTGCTGCTTTCGGATAACCCAACGAACTGATTTCACCGTTGAAATGTGCTTCAAGTCGCTGAAATGCAGTTTCAATTCCCCATCTTTTCTTATATATTTCAGCAACAGTGAATGCATCTGCTGTTTCTTCAGGAATATTGGTGACCAGATGAATTTCACTGTCATTGTTTCTCGTCTTTCTGTTCAGTTTAACAACAATAATCCGTGAAGTATAAATTTCATTATTTGAAGAGCTTAAACTTATTTTTCGTTCATAAATTTTTCCTGATCCGTTTTCACCTGCAAATTTTTCTTCACTGCAATGTTCAATGGGCAGCAGCCGGTGCCGGCGAATGACAAACACCGCTTTTTTTTTATTAACTGATGTTACGCCGTCAATTCCCTTAATTTTTGAAAACCGGATTTCAGGGCATTGACACAAAGTTTTGCTCTCAAAGCGGAGTGATTCAGATTATGCTTAATTTTCAGTTTTTCCAGTTTAAAGAATGAATAAATGGAAGCAAAAAAATGACTGCTCTGAGTTCTCACAGTTCCTGCTGGCGGTTTTGACAGTGATGCATCTGATTTCAGAGATTTGTGAAAGACTTCGGCATTCCGGCGTTTCTGATAAACAGCCGTTGTCTGATCATAAGTCAGACCGGTATCACCGGAAACCAAATAAAGAACACCGGAAGATCCGGCTTTGTTTTTAAAGATCTGCCTGCACAAAAGACATGGAAAATCAGTGCCTTTCATGTAAACATGCTGAACGGTGTCCGGTTTCAGTTCCGGTGTTCCGGCCTGAACATAATGACCGTTTTTGTCTTCCAAACTCAGTGCAGCAGTACGGTTGGATTTGATCGCCGCAATGAAATCCCCTGAAAGATCAGATTTGATTAAACACATG
>CAZHPS010000405.1:0-6567 GCA_964534335.1 uncultured Desulfobacterales bacterium | reverse complement strand
ATTAAGCGGAGCGGTTTTTTGCACAGACAGAACAGCGGAAAAACTGACAGTATTGGATCAAACCAATGGCGAATCGGTATATTTACAATAGAGAATTGGTATCAGGCATCAAACGGAGATTTGAAATGTTAAATTTAAATTGCAACAGATGTAATTGGTGTTTTCCCACTGCCACCGGAATGCTCTCCATCCTGCGGGTTTGCCGGGATGTGACTCATCGCTCAGGTGCGGTGCTGGCCGTGACCGCGCTCTTTTTCCTGACAGCACGGGCATATGCCGGCGAGATTGAGCCCAGATCCTATGTCAATACACCTGTGGGGGTCAATTTTCTGATCGCAGGTTATTCGTATTCGGACGGCGGTTTGTCAACCACTGCTTCGTCTCCCCTTGAGGATGCGGAACTCAAAATTCATTACGGCGTTCTGGCGTATGCACGGGCATTGGACATATGGGGCAAATCAGGAAAAATTGATGTGATACTGCCTTACGCGGATCTGTCAGGAACCGCGATGGTTGCGGGTCAGCAGAGGGAACGCGATGTTTCCGGATTAACCGACCCGCGTTTGCGTTTTTCCCTCAATTTTTTTGGTTCCCCTGCGGTGTCACTGCCGGAATTTGCCAACTACCGGCAGGATTTAATCATTGGTGCAAGCCTTCAGGTCTCAGCACCCCTCGGACAGTATGATGAGGACAAACTGGTGAACCTGGGCAATAACCGCTGGTTTTTCAAGCCGGACATCGGAATTTCCAAAGCGTGGGGGGATTTTGTGGCAGAGCTTTCCGCAGGTGTGTTCTTTTTCAGTGACAATGATGATTTCTTCGGTGGCACGGAGTTGGAACAGGAACCGGTCTTCACCACCCAGTTACATGTCACCTATAACATAGGCCGGGGCATGTGGGCAGCATTGAGCGGTACTTACGATTACGGCGGACGCACAACAGTGAATGGAGTGGAGAATGATGATTTGCAGGAAAATTCAAGGGTGGGGGCCACATTTGCCATGCCCCTGAACAAGAACAACTCCATCAAACTTTTCGCCAACACGGCAATACATACCAGCATCGGCAATGATTACGACATGGCCGGAATTGTCTGGCAGTACCGCTGGGGCAGCGGGCTGTAACTCCGTCTACAGGAATTTAATGACGCACCCATGTCATAACGGCCAAAACCGGTATCCGGAACACATTGGATTTACTGGATTCATGTTCGTAAAAAACAGAAATTACGCTCAGTGACCGGGCAAATCAAAGGGCTTGTTTATTTATGCCGGACGTGTTATGAGTCGGATCATAATAAGCAGGGAAACGAAAATTTTCGTGTATTCAGAAAACCGGATTTTTCCAAAAAATCCGGTTTTTCTGAAAATTTTATGCCCGAAAATTTATGGAACCTTACTTAAAAGTTGTCCGGCAGTGCTTTGCCAACTTTGATTTTATGATCTGAAATTTACAAAAAAACCGGATTTTTCCGAAAAATCCGGTTTTTGCAGAGCACAGATTCAGAGATGACAGAGTATACCATTACTTGAAACATTTGCAGAGGTTCAGATTCATATCTGAATTCCGCACAGAAAAACTCTGTGTCACTCTGCGGAAACTCTGTGTTACTCTGCGGTTAAAATCCGCCCGGCAGAATTACCAAAATGTTTTAAGTATCGGTATAGCAGGAGTCTGACAAAACTTTAATGTTATTTTTATGAGATTGAAAGGAGACAAATGATGAAAATCCGTAAAATTTCCATTTTTCTGATGCTGATGCTTCTGTCGTCTGCATTGTGCTTTGCCGCTTCAGAACCGGCCCCTGCCGATGATCCGGGCTGGCCCCGTGTGATTCAGAAAAACGGCAAACAACTGACCATCTACCAGCCCCAGGTGGATTTCTGGAAAGATTACAAGCTGCTTCACTTTCGCTGCGCCATCTCGGTGAAAACCGGATCGTCCAAAAACGAGAAATTCGGTGTTGCCGAAATAGAGGCGGAAACCGTGGCGGATCAGGCTGCCCGCACAGTGACAATGTTCCCGAAACAACGGGAGATACGTTTTCCGAACACTTCGGAAAAAGAAGAGGCTTCGCTGCGGGGCATTGTGGATGAACTGAATCCGCCGGTTCAGGAAATGACGGTTTCACTGGATCGGGTTCTGGCATATCTTGATCCGGACCAGCATTCCCAGCAGGCCCCTGTGGAACTGAATCTGGAACCGCCCAAAATTTTCTACAGCAGCAAACCTGCCATTCTTGTGATATTCCTGGGGGAACCCCAGTTAAAACCTGTGGTAAAAGACAGGACTGATCTGATGTTTGCCGTAAACACAAATTGGGATGTCTTCTACGACACGCCCGGACAGCGTTACTTTCTTCTGAATCAGGACAACTGGCTGGCAGCCGCGGACGCGATCAGCGGCCCCTGGACTCCTGCGGGTGCATTGCCTGCCGGTCTGTCATCTCTGCCTTCGGATGCAAACTGGGAAGATGTGCGAAAGCAGGTTCCCGGAAAACAGGTCAAAAATCCGCCTGCGGTGTTTTTGAGTACAGAACCTGCTGAAATGATTCTTACAAAAGGCGAGCCGAGCTTCAGCCCCATTCCCGGTACCAAACTGATGCGCGTAGCCAATACAGATTCCGTCCTGTTTCTCAACTCCGGTGACAAAAAATATTACTTTCTGACCACAGGCCGGTGGTTCCGGACAGACAGTCTGGATGGCACATGGTCGGCTGCCAGTACAGATATTCCCGCAGATTTTTCCCGGATTCCGGACGACAATCCCTCTGCTTTTGTCAAGGCATCGGTTCCGGGTACGACCGAGGCAAAAGATGCTGTGCTTCTGGCTTCCATCCCCACATCCACAGTGGTGGACATAACAAAGACCAAGCCGGTGCAGGTGACTTACAGCGGAGATCCGAAGTTTCAGACCATATCGGGCACTACTGTTCAATACGCTGTGAACACTCCCAGTACGGTTTTTCTTGTGGATGGCAGTTATTACTGCTGTGATCAGGGCGTCTGGTTCATGGCGGGCTCTGCAAACGGGCCCTGGACATTCTGCACGAATGTTCCAAAGGCCATTTACACAATTCCGCCCTCCCATCCCACCCATAACGTAACCTATGTTGTCGTTGAGGAAAGCAGTCCGACAACGGTTGTTTACAAACAGACTTCCGGTTACAGCGGAGAATACGTGGCTGCCACCGGTGTGCTCATGTTCGGAGCGGGAATGATCATTGGTGCAATGATTGCAGACGACCACGATGACTATTATTATTATCCGCCATATTCGACCTACTATTCTTACGGCTGCGGCGCCAGTTACAGCTATGCCTACGGAGGTTATTACAGCTCGGCCCGCTCGGCATACGGACCTTACGGCGGTGCAGGGGCAGCAGCGGCTTATAATCCGAATACGGGTACATACGCACGCGGGGCTTACGCTTACGGTCCATCAGGCAGTGCGTCTGTACGGCAGGCATACAATCCTTATACAGGAGCACGCGCAAGCGCTGCACGGGTTGACACGGCCTATGGCTCGGCAGGAAGAGCCGCAGCATACAATCCCAGCACCGGAAATGCTGTGCGCGGCGGTTACCGTACCGGAGATTACGGTTCTGCTGCTGCTGTTAAAACAAACAGGGGCACGGGTGCTGCTGCCTGGGACACCCAATACGGACAGGGTGCTGTTGCCAAAGACAGGCAGGGAAATGTGTATGCAGGCAAAGACGGCAACGTGTATAAAAAAGACAGTTCCGGCAACTGGAGCAGCAATACGGGAAACGGATGGGAACCGGTTGACAAACCCCAGCCGAAGAATACCAAAACAACGGCAAATACAGCCGGCAGAAATCCGTCTTCGGCTGAACATAAGCAGACAGGGACAACACAGCAGCCGGCAGTGCAGAACCGGCAATCTTCAGGCACTTCCCATGCCGACCGTGTTCAGCCTTCTACTTCCCAGAGGCAGCCAGGCGCAGCAGCACAGCCACGGCAGTCTTCAGATGCTTTCTCAAACCGCTCCCGTGAATCCGCACAGAGTCTGAATTCACAGGCACAGTCCCGTCAGCGCGGCAACCAGTTAAGTCAGCGCACCAGAATGGAACGCTCATCCGGATCCAGTTTCGGCGGAGGCAGCAGAGGGGGAGGCGGAGGAGGCAGAGGATCGGAAATGAGAAGAGGACGGTGATCAGCGGATCTTACTGATTTTAATGGTTTTACAAAGATTCTGGCTTCAGAGCCGGTTTCAAAACCTCAAAAAAATGTCACTCCGCGAAAGCCGGTATCCAAAACTGACAGAAAACACCGGATTCCGGCTTTTGTCGGAATAACATTGATTTTTGCAAATGGCTCTTCATGTAAGTAAGGTTCCATAAATTTTAGGGCATAAAATTTTTATAAAAACCGGATTTTTAGGAAAAATCCGGTTTTTTGAATACACTAAAATTTTTGTTTGCCTACTTATAATAACGATTCGACATTGGTTTTATACAATGCTGAATGCAAATCCGGAGGAGTGCAAAAATTAAGCGGAGCGGTTTTTTGCACATGCGCAACTGCGGAAAAACTGACAAGCTGTATTAAATCAATGGCGAATTGGTATAAAAAAACAGATCTGTCAAAAGAAAGGAGGTGATGATGCTCACCGTGATTTGTTTGTAATATGCTGGAATCGGAAAAAGGGAAATGGGAAGAATAATGTCACTCAAACTATTAAAAAAAGGAAATTTTTATGCGTAAAATGTTTAAATTGTCGGTTCTTGTAATGGTGATAATCACGGCATTTTTCACAACGGCCTGCACTACAGCAGAGACTCCGCCCCCGTCCGCGTCCGCAGGTGAGAACCCTGCCGCTGCCAAGATAGATCGCGGTGTGGATGAGGCATTGGAAAAACTGTATTCCAGTACTCCTGCTGCTTTTGAACTCTCCAAAGTTGCAAAAGGAATTCTGGTTTTTCCCGACATCATCAAAGGCGGTTTTGTTGTGGGCGGCCAGTATGGGGAAGGCGCGCTCCGGAAAGATGGAATAACAGCGGGTTATTACAATACAGCCGCTGCTTCCTATGGATTGCAGGCAGGCGTTCAGAAATTCGGATATGCCCTGTTTTTTCTGGATGACGCGTCTCTTGAATATCTGAACAACAGCAGAGGCTGGGAGATCGGTGTCGGCCCCAATGTTACAGTTGTGGACGCGGGAGTTGCCAAAAATCTGTCCACCACCACTGCCAGATCAGGGGTATATGCTTTCTTCTTTGATCAGAAGGGCCTGATGGCTGGGCTGGGAATTCAGGGATCGAAAATCAGCAAAATCAACCCCAAATGATAATGATATGGATCTGCAACTGATGTCTGTTGCTGATTTGAATTAAGACGGGCGCCTGTCATGCCGGGGCATGCAGCCGCCCGTTTTTACATACGTGTTATGGTGTAAACAAAAATGAATGATTTCAGAAAGCCTGCCAAAAATCTTTTCCGTATCATAATCCTGCGGGGACTGATGCTTCTGATCCTGCTTGCCCTTACACTTTGGATGACCCTGGCAATTTACTATTCCCCTCTGCCGGATGGCCTCAGAATGCCGGGAGCAGTCGGGATCGCTCTGCTTTCTCTTGGCATATGGCTGCTGGTGCGTCCCGCAGGCAGATCAATATGCCTTTTTCTGGGCATATTTGTCATCACCGTGATCTGGTGGCTGTCCATCCCCCCTTCCAATGAGAGGGACTGGCAGCCGGATGTGGCTGTGCTGCCCTGGGCCGAAATCAATGGGGATCAGGTGACTGTTCATAACATCCGCAACTGTGAATACCGCAGCGAAACAGACTATACTGTCCGGCATTACGACAAAACCTTTGATCTGAAACAACTGCGCTCCGTAGATCTGTATCTGGTGTACTGGGGTTCCCCTTCCATTGCCCACACCATGTTCAGCTTTGGGTTTGATGGCGGCGATTATGTTTGTTTTTCCATTGAAACCCGCAAGCGCAAAGGGCAGGACTACTCAGCGGTCAGAGGATTCTTCAAGCAGTATGAACTGACCTATGTGGTCGCAGATGAACGCGATTTGGTGGGGCTGCGTACAAATTACCGGAACGAGGATGTGTATCTGTACCGGCTCAAAGCCTCTGCGGATGTGATCCGGAATGTTTTTCTGGATTACCTGAACACTGTCAACAGTCTCAAAGACAATCCGGAATGGTACAATGCCCTGACCAGCAACTGCACCACCAATATTCGGGGACATACCCGTCCCTATAATCCGGACGGAAATTGGGACTGGCGTTTTATCGTGAACGGGTATATTGGCGAAATGATCTATGAACGGGGCTTTATAGAGCAAAGTCTGCCGTTTCCGGAACTGAAGAAAAAGAGTTATATTAACCCCCAGGCCCGGTCCGGTGAAATTGATCCCTTATTTTCCCAGAGAATCCGCAAAGGAATACCGGGAATGTGACGGGGTTGACTGCCGTAAATTTTATGAAAAATAATGAAACAGTCGGGGTGTATTTCATGAGGATGAAGTTTTGTAGTTTTGTAGCGACTGTGTTAAATGTCAAGAGGTTTTTGGACTCCAAACCTCATT
>CAZHPS010000404.1:0-6576 GCA_964534335.1 uncultured Desulfobacterales bacterium | reverse complement strand
GAAGATAAATGCACGCGATTTCCGCATACGCGGGGTCCCGGTCTTTGAGAAGTTTCTCTGTTTTTTCAAAAAACATGTCGCCCGCGTTGTATGTGCCAAACAGCCGGAATTCAATAAGACTGTCATTCCATGCCTCACGGCCTTTCCAATCCAGTCCGAGAAAGACCTCATCAGCGAGCGCGGCCATGACATACTGGGCCTCTTTGTAATAAGTGACACCGTATTCCCCGCCCTCTTTCCGGGAAACCGGAACCTGATTTTCAAGAATATCCAGCAGGCTGTTCTGTATGGGATTCACAAGTTCTGTATGAAGGAAATCTGTTCCCGGAGCCTGTGTCTGTGACTTTGGAAGAATCACAGGCGGCGGAAACAGTCCGGAATCCGGCATTCCATCCTTTTCAGATGGGGAATCAGCGGAACCGGGCCTGTCTCCGGAAACCGGACCGGGAAAAGCAGAACCGGAACCGGACATAACCCTTTCTTTCTGTACAGTCAGTTCCTGCCAGAAATCCCTGAACTGCCGCAGAAGAAGAGAGTCATTGAGATGTGACGACAAATGACTGGTCATGATTTGTTTCTCACGTATAATATAAGTTCAATGGGCATATGTTCATTTCCGCGCTCCGATGATCTGAATATCTTCAGTTTTTCACTGGATTTGATGAAGATTTCCTCCACTCCCGCGATGCCCGTGTCCACAGAAAACAGCACGGTTCCCCGCAGAGGGACAAGTTCCCCGTCAGATTCGGTTTTTTTCCGGGCTGCCCCCAGTATGCGCCGGATTTTCATGGATTCAATCACAGATTCTGATCCGATAAGGCATTCCTTCATCCAGGCTGTCAACTGATGTTCATCTGTGTTTTTTCCGGATCTTGCCCCGACAATCAGATGGCGGGACATCCATTCCTCTCTCAGATCAAGAGTGAATACACTGTTTTCCAGTCTGAACATGATCGGGGTGTGGGATTCAGTGATGGCTTCGGAAATGACTCTGTTCACATAATCCGCAGCTTCCCTGAAAGAGACTCTGATGTCATTGTGATTGTAGGGGGACAGAACCGGGGGAACCAGTCCGCCGCCCAAAGAGGCAATGCTTCCGACAATTCCGGTCAGTGCAAGATAAAGCTGCCAGGGATGGGATCTGCCTGTATGCAGAACACTTTCAAAAAAAGGCAGGGAAGATACCATGCTGCGGATGAGAAGTTTGCTTTCCAGCATCATGGGACCGGTGGTCGGAGAAGAAGGAGCGGAAATTTTTTCAGACAGGAACCATGCTTTTTCCCTGAGTCTGCGGGCCATGCTGTCGCACATTTCCCACACAGGGCTTCCGATGGCAACCTGCAGCATGGGCGGCACATAATCGCCGGCATGAATCATCTCGTCTTTGTAGGAAATTTTGGTCAGGGGAAAGGAGGAATATTTTTTGGAAGGGCTGTCTGTCACCAGAAGACTGAGCCTTGGAATCAGGCGGGGAATGGAAACCTCGGATTCTCCGGTGTTTTCATCTGCAACTGCTTTGCCTTCCACAGAATCAAAACGGGGAAGCATACCTTTCAGGGATGCGGCATCGCCTCCCTGTTTGGCAGGCACTGCCAGATGAACCGTGATCTGGCCATTCCGCATTTCCCCGTCATAGGGACTCAGATCCAGACGAAGTTCCTCACGGTTTTCAGCACTGTGCCAGACAATCAGGCCGTCAGGCATTACAGCCTCAATTTCCTGAATTCTGAATACGCCTTCTTTCAGAAGGGTCTGATCCGGTTTGAATTTCCGTATGCCCCAGTGAAAAGGCGCGGCACCGGACAGATGATAACTCAGAAGTTCCTCATTCCGGACAGAGAGCTGCTGAAAATGCTGGGGAGCCAGCAGCATTCCCTCGTGCCATTGGATTGCCATGGGTATATCGCGTGCATCAGACATAAAGCAGAGTTTTCCCTTCCGGTGAATGGAATGATTGCAGCGTTTTTTGTTTTTCAGGTTCAGATTACATTTTCAGTGGTTCCGGCAAGGCGATTTACAGAAAAGAATATACCAAAAAAGTAGCATAAGCTTCCAGCTTGTACCGTGAACTGGATAGGTATATTTATTTTAAGAAATCACCTAAAGCAAATTCAGATCAGTCAGTTTTTGACTGACCGGTCTTTGGTTTTTTGGTAAAAAATTATGAACTGATACTTTCAGCAGTACAGAAGCAATTTGTTTTTTATAAAATAGCTGACTAGTACATGACCAATTTAGATTTTATGGTATCAATTCCCCTCTTGAGAGGGGCAGGGGTGTGTTTTGGGTGTGCAATTCCGGACACACCCCTGCCCCTCTCAAGAGGGGAATATATAAAATTCAACGTGGTCATGTACTAGTGCATGACCACATTAAATTTTGGATAATCATCAGTAGGTCGGATTAGCGTAAGCGTAATCCGACAAGGTGATTTTGATAATATAAAAACTAAATTGGTCGTGTACTAGCATGACCAATTTAGTTTTTGCAGAATAAAATAAGGATTAAAAAACTGAATTTTTAAAAAAAATTCAGTTTTTGATGCTGTAAAATTCATTGTGGTTCTGCACTCCTGCGGAAAATTTTCGATTCTGCTAACTTCGGAAAACAAAGACCGCAGAAATATCAATATCTCTGTGTTCTCTGTGGGAAACTTTCTGCATAGCCGACCGGCAGAAAACCGCCTGTTTCCGCTGTGCAGAAATACAATTTCTGCACAGCGGAAAATTTTTGATCTGCTGAATTCGGAAAACAAAGACCGCAGAAATATCAATATCTCTGTGTTCTCTGTGGGAAACTTTCTGCATAACCGACCAACAGAAAAATGTCATTCTGCGGTTAAATCCGATCTGCAAAACAGTTTGATCCACCTGCTGCATGATCAGTCGGCTTTTGCCTTATCCCCGTTGCGCTGATGCTGATTTATTCCTGCACATCCACAAAAAAATCTTTTTCCAGAAGACGGATGACAATGTCATCAAACGGACTGAAGCGGATGCGGTGCGCACCCGGAGACAGATAATCTGCAAACACAATGCCTGCTTTGGCATTGGATTTCAGTGGCAGTTTCTGCACAGGTATCTTCTGCCCCGGAACCCATTCCCAGCTCCAGCAGTCCAGTCCTTCCCCTTCGATATAATCCCGTTTGATCTGATCTTTCTGCCTGAACCAGTCTTTTGCAGACATTTTCAGCAGAGTGTCACGCAACTGATCATTGTATACAAGGAGCAGATCCATTGCTATGGGTGCATTCAGGTTGACTTTCTCAGACACATTTACCGTCACATTCAGTTTTCCGCCCAGCAGGGAACGGGCACGGACACCGGCTCCGCATGAGATCATCATGGCGCAGAAACAGATACAAATGACAAACCGCAGACAGATTTGACAGGGGTTCGGTAAAGCGGAGTTCAGCAAATTTTTTTCTGTATGTGTCAAAACCATATGATTCCCCATTCAGTTTGCATTTTATTTTTTTATGCAATAAATTTTTTTTATGCAAAAGGCAAGAAAAAAAATTTTTATATTTTTTATATACTGATAGGAGTTACGCAGTTGCTCTTTCAACTATCTGATTTTTCAAGAACATGCTTTGTGCAGTGCAACATTAACTTCCATAAAAATCAGCATGTTAAAATTTAACTGCGTAACTCATGACTGATCTAATTTTGGTTTTTTTGCGGCACAAAAATTGCATATGTGCAGGACATGCTCTTTTCAGTCTGTCCGTATGGTTTTTCAGGTCAGAAACGGATGATTTTTCACTTTCAGACCGTCAGGCAAAAATTATGCCAAAAAAACTAAAGTTGGATCAGTACAAATGGATAAATGGAAATCCCTTAATCCTGTGAAGCCCGGTTCAGACAGACTGCACGCCCTCACTTAATTGTATGCTGTTTTTTTGTGACCTTTGATGCTGAACCAATCATCCTGAAGCATTTCTGTATTGACTTTTCTGCCGTTACAGCGGTAATATAAAAGAAACAGATCTGCAATTCCCTTTGTTTTTGCCCAAAACAACAAAAAAATACTGACATGACGGTAAAAATATCATACAGACAGATTTCCGGCATTGGCCGGATCATTCATTTTCACAGGAAACAGAGCGGTCTGTCGCGTGTGGATCTGGCAGATATTGCGGGTGTGGGAAAAACCGTGATTTTTGACATTGAATACGGCAAGGAAAGCGTCCGACTGAACACATTGATCCGGGTGGCCGAAGCCCTGAATATTTCCCTGTATCTGAACAGTCCCCTGATGGCAAAGTTTGAAAAGGAAAACACTCATGCGCAAATCTGAGGTTTTTTTTCATGGCATTCCTGCCGGAGTTCTGGAAGAAATTCAGGCCGGAAAAGCATACCGTTTTCTTTATCATACGGAATATGCCGGAGAACCGGTTTCCCTGACCATGCCCGCAAATCAGCCAGTGTATAAATTTGACCGTTTTCCGCCTTTTTTTGAAGGGGTGCTGCCCGAAGGAATGCAACTGGAAGCCCTGCTGAAAATCCGGAAAATAGATCGTAATGATTTGTTCAGCCAGTTGCTTGCGGTGAGGGCGGATCTGGTAGGCGCGGCCACTGTATGGGAAATGGAATGAATCTCTGTCCCATCACATACAAAACCGGAATGAACAGAAAAATATTTCAATATGATCCGTCTTTTATGGCGGTTTATCCAAAGGAGAAGATATGGCATTTGAATACAAAGAGGTAATGGTGACAGGCGCGGCAGGTTTTATCGGGTTTCATCTTTCCAAAAGACTGCTGGAAAGCGGGTGCCGTGTCATTGGAGTGGACAATATCAATGATTATTATGATGTGCGCTACAAACACAGCAGATTGGAGCAGCTTCGGCCATTTGAAAAATTCTCTTTGTGCCAGACTGATCTTTCTGACCGGACGGGAATGGAAAAAATTTTTGCACAAAACCGCTTTGATGCGGTGGTCAATCTGGCAGCCCAGGCCGGAGTGCGCTATTCCCTGATCAATCCGCAGGCTTATGTCAATTCCAATCTTGTGGGTTTTGTCAATATTATGGAAGGCTGCCGCCATCATCATGTGAAGCATCTGGTGTTCGCGTCATCCAGTTCCGTATATGGCGCAAATACCAACATGCCTTTTTCCGTTCATGACAATGTGGATCATCCGGTTTCCCTGTATGCGGCATCCAAAAAAGCCAATGAACTCATGGCCCATACCTACAGTCATCTTTATGGTCTGCATTGCACAGGACTGCGTTTTTTCACGGTTTACGGCCCCTGGGGACGTCCGGATATGGCCCTGTTTCTTTTCACCAAAGCCATATTGGAAGACAAACCCATACAGGTGTTCAATCACGGCAAAATGAGACGGGATTTCACCTATATTGATGATATTGTGGAAGGTGTTGTACGCGTGATGGGCAGACTGCCCCAGCCCAATCCGGACTGGAGCGGAGACAGACCTGATCCCGGAACATCCTATGTTCCCTACAAAATTTACAATATCGGCAACAACAACCCGGTGGAACTCACGGATTTCATTGCTGCCATTGAAAAGGCATTGGGAAAAACAGCGAAAAAGCAATATATGGATTTGCAGCCCGGTGATGTTCCGGCCACATATGCGGATATTGATGATCTGATCCGGGATGCAGGTTTTAAACCGGATACGCCCATTGAAAAGGGAATAGAGCAGTTTATTGCATGGTATAAGGAATATCATGGTATAACAGTAAAATAAAAGGATACAGACATGAAACACTGTAACACATTTATTTCCATATTTCTTGCATTGTATCTGGTTCTGGTCAGCACTTCAGCAGCAAAAGCCGGGGATCTCAAAGCAAGCATGGCCCAGCTTCCTGTACTGATTGAAGATGAAAATACCGGAGCATTTGTTGATCTGGTCAGGGCATTGGATGAGGTGTATACAGAAGGCAAAATTATCCGGGAAGTGTATCCTTTTAAAAGATCATTGGACAATGTGATAAAGGGAAAAGCGGATTTTCATATTCCGCTGATCAAAAATCCTTTGATACCGGAGGATAAACTTCCTTTCCGCTATTCCTCTCTTCCCACCGGGCCTGTTGCGTTTGTCATATATTCCCATAAGGACAGTCCGCTGACAAAAGAGGACATTGCAAAGGCAGGCGGAAAAAATTCCACTGATTTTTCCTATAAAATTCATACTGTGCCTGGGCATACCGAATTATTCATTTTTCCCACTGTGGAAAATTTTGATTTTGAAAATTGTCTGAAAATGGTGGTGATGAAAAGAATTGATGCTGTGATTCTGCCCCAGGAGGAATCTGATTCCATTATACGGAAACTGCAGATAAAGGACATTCACAGGTCACTGTATTATGAATTTGATTCCATGATTGTGGTTTCAAAGGACAAAAGAGGAGAAGAGGTTGACAGGATTATCACAGATGCCCTGAAAAAACTGAAATCAGACGGACGGCTGGATCAGCTCAATGAGAATATCCACAAACCATATATTGACTGGCAGCCGTATAAGTAGGCAACCATAAATTTTCATGTATACCATTACTTGAAACATTTGCAGAGGTTCAGATTCAGATCTGAATTCCGCA
>CAZHPS010000403.1:0-6586 GCA_964534335.1 uncultured Desulfobacterales bacterium | reverse complement strand
TATGCGTGTTCCCAGACATCCAGAACCATCAGAATCCTGAACATCGGGTAGACGTTTGTGTTGTGCTTCTCGACCTGCATGATGATGGGTCTGTCAGTCTTCCTGCAGAACGTGAGCGCTGCCCAGCCTGATCCCTCGGCGCTTATGGCGGCCTGCGAAAACAGCTTTTTGAATCTATCAAAGGAGCCGAATTCCCCGTCAATTACTTTCGCGATTGTTCCTGACGGCTTTCCTCCCCCGCCCTTGCTCTGCGGCGCGAGGTTCTCCCAGAACAGCGAGTGGAGCACATGCCCGCCTATGTGGAAAGAAAGTTCCTTAAACGTGGCCTTTGTGTCGAAATCAGCATTGTCGGTTCTGGCTTTGTCCATCTTCTGCAGAATGGTGTTTGCCCCATTCACATAGGCTGCGTGATGTTTTTCGTGATGCAGCTTCAGCAGGTCTTCAGAAATAATCGGTGCAAGCGAATTGTATTCGTATGCAAGCTTCGGTAAAACATACAGTTTCGGTGTGTTCATTTTCTCATTTCCTTTTTGGGTTAAGTGCTTGTTAATACATTTATACCATTACCTGAAACATTTCGGTTATAAAATACCGCATTCGAAAAACTTGCCTTAGCAGAATTTATAAAAATGTTTTAAGTATCTGTATAGGTTAAACAGCCACGAATAACACGAATCTGCACGAATGCACAAACCATAATTCATGTAATTCGTGTAATTCGTGGCTGTACCATCAAATCTTCTGAGTAATGGTATATGTTAAGGAATCTGATACTGCTGCGGCTTTGTTTCAACTGAAATTGCAGAAGTCACCTGATTCCGGATTCCCATTTCAGATAATCCGGCCCCGTTTCAACTGAAATTGCGGAAGTCAGGGATCAGCCTGAAGCGGATTCACGGAAGAGCATAACCCCCTTTTCGGTTCCCTTGGCCTGGTACATGGCCTGATCAGCTTTTTTGAAAAGAATGTCAGGCGTTTCTCCGTCTTCGGGATATAAGGCAATACCAATACTGGCTTTTACAGAAAAAACAGTCTCATCAAACTCGCAGGCCTCGGCAATACGGCAGACCATTTTCTCTGCAATGCGGGCCACATCAGTTTCCTGCCGTACATTGAGCAGGATACATACAAACTCGTCACCTCCCCATCGGCTGACCGTGTCTTCCCCCCGGACAAAAGCCAGTAAACGGTTTGCCACCATATGCAGCACCCTGTCTCCCAGATTATGACCATAGGAGTCGTTTATGTTTTTGAATTTGTCTATGTCAATAAACAGGACAGCGAGTCTCCAGCCGTGCCGTTTTGCCTGGAGTAAGCCATGTTCAAGACGCTCTTCAAATAACACACGGTTGGGAAGACCTGTGAGTGCGTCCTGAAACGCAATTTGCCGTGTTTCTTCCTCTTTGGCGCGGGATTTCGACAGATCCGCACGGGCTTCACTCAGATCGATCTTCATGTCCGCGAGTTCAGATTCAATGGCTGTCTGTTCAAAGACTTCTTTGGCGAGTTCAGTGTTGACCTGATCCAAATCACCGGCGGCTTTTGCCACCTGGGCCTCAGCCGCTTTGTTCTGAACAAGGGCATCCTCAAGAATCTGAACAGAAAGGCCTGCTTTTTTTTCCTGCTTTAAAATATCATTTACTGAGGCAAGATTACCGGCCGCAGCCTCTACACTTTCCCTGATTTCCTCATTTTGGCTGAGAACATGTCCAATGGAAAAACTCCTGGCTGACTCCGGCTTTTCCAAATTTTTTGAATCTGATTTCATTAATGACCTCCAAGATCACAAAAACAGTTAAATTTCTTCCAAGAAGGTTATATGAAAGCTGAAAAACAAACTTGCATAAAATTCATGGTATTATCATGCCAACCTGCCACTTGGGGTTTGTAAAAAAATAACCTGTGCAATTTTTCTGTCCGGAAACCCTGAGGGTTTTCAAAACCCTCAGGGTTTGAGCAGATTATTTTGATACAGGCCATAAAGTCATTAAAAACCAAATGGGCAAATCAGGCGCAGTTTTTCTGTATAAAAAATTCCAAAGGAGCAGAACCGCTGACGCAAAACCGGCTCAGTTTCGCAATTAACAGAAAAAAACGAATCTGAAACGTAATATTTATTACGTTTCAAAAAAAGCAGTGCTGCTAAAACGCTCTTATATGGTTCGGCACATATTTGTGTTCAGCACAGTTACATGTACAAAACTCAGCAGTACATCACAGAACAGAAATCAGCTCCCCAGATTTGCGATTCTTTGCGGTTAATTTGTGAATATACTGATCCAATTTTGGTTTTATCCGGCATACTTTTTGCCTTCAGACCGGATTGTGAAAAAATGACCGTTTTGATCCGGAAACTCAGCGGAAACAGGTTGGGAAAAGGATGTTTCCGCAGTTCAGCAATTTTCGTGCCAAAGAAAACCAAAATTGGATCAGTATAATTCAGGTCATACAGTTATCACCACCGCATGTTCCCGGCGATCATCGACAAGTCTTATCACCTTCCCCTGCTGCGCCACTCCGTCCAATGTAAGGGCTACGCCCTCTTTTTCACCCGCATGTTTCTGTATCACCTTTATATGATACACGGTTTCACGAAAGCGGTAATGCACGGTGAAATCTTTCCAGTCCGCAGGTATGCAGGGAGCAAAAGACAGTCTGTCAGTTTCCAGCCTGAGACCCAGCAGTGATTCCAGGATAAAGCGGTACATCCATGCTGCTGATCCCGTGTACCATGTCCATCCGCCCCGGCCCGTATGGGGCTGAACTGCATACACATCCGCAGCCATGACATAGGGCTCTACTTTGTATTTTTCAATTCCATCTGCTGTGTTTCCGTGGTTTATGGGGTTGATCATCGCAAAAAGTTCCCACGCGCGGCGTGTGTCACCCAATGCGGCAAATGCCATGGCCGCCCATATAGCGCTGTGGGTGTACTGTCCCCCGTTTTCCCGCACACCCGGCACGTAACCCTTTATGTAACCCGGATTCAGGTCAGACTTGTCAAAAGGCGGATCCAAAAGCTGGATCAGGGAAGCGTCCCGGCGAACCAGATATTTGTCCACTGCTTCCATTGCCATGTGCAAACGCTCCGTCTTACCCGCGCCGGAAAGAACAGACCAGCTTTGTGCAATTGCGTCAATCCGGCATTCTTGGTTCTTTGCAGAACCAAGGGGCCTGCCATCATCAAACCATGCCCGGAGATACCATTCGCCGTCCCAGCCGTGTTCTTCTGTGTTTCGGCGCAGTATGTCAGCCTGGCTTTCACATTGCCGGCTGAACTCTGTGTCCCCGCGGAGCAGCGCGATTCCGGAGAACCGGGTAAGCACCTCACACATAAAAAACGCGAGCCACACACTTTCCCCTTTGCCTTCCAAACCCACCAGGTTCATTCCGTCATTCCAGTCACCTGAACCCATCAGGGGCAGTCCGTGTTCCCCGAACCGCAGTCCTCTCTGAACCGCACGCACGCAATGCTCGTACAGACTGGCTGTTTCCCCGGATATTACCGGAAGATCATAATAGGAATCCTCACCCGGATTTACCGCGCGGCCATTGATAAAGTGAATCTGTTCATCCAGCACCCCTGTATCTCCGGTGCTCTGAACATAGCGGCACACAGCCAGAGGAAGCCAGAGGAAATCATCGGAACAAAGGGTGCGCACTCCCCGGCCTGCGGGCGGATGCCACCAGTGCTGAACATCCCCTTCCGGAAACTGGCGCCCCGCGCAGAGAAGCAGATGCTCCCGCACAAGCCTTGGCTCCGCGTGGACAAGACTCATGCTGTCCTGCAACTGATCACGGAATCCAAACGCGCCCCCGGACTGGTAAAAACCGCTCCGTCCCCAGAATCTGCACGCTATGGTCTGGTACAGAAGCCAGCCATTGGTCAGCAGATTCACACACGGGTCAGGGGTTTCCACCTGTACCGCGCCAAGCGTGTGATGCCAGTAGCGCCATACTGCCTCAAGCGATTTTCGTGCAGCCGCGGAGTCACGGAAGCGCCGGGCCAGTCCTGCCGCGTCATCCGCATTCCGGCCCGCGCCCAGCGTGAAAACAATCTCCCGCTCTTCTCCGCTGCCAAGTTCAAAAACCACCTGCATGGCTGCACAGGGATCAAGCGCGGCCCCCACTCTGCCGGAAAGACCTGATCGGGTCATGGCTGCGGGATTGGCACTTGTTCCATTGCGTCCGATAAACTCAGTCCGGTCAGCACTGACTGTCCGGGTGGCATGATCCACGTTAAAAAAGGCCACCCGTGTCCCAAATTCCGCATGATAGGGATTGTGTGCAAAAATAGCTCCGCTGTCAGGGTCAATCCCGGTGATGACGTGCATTACTGTCTTTGACCGCAGATCCCCCAGCACCCATTCGGCAAATCCGCTTACCGAGAGTCTCCGGGAACGGCCGGACTGGTTGCGCACCCTGATCACCGTGAATTTTACAGGCGCATCCCTGTCCACATACACCCATGCTTCCGAGCTGATGCCCCGTTCTGTATGCTCAAACACCGTGTATCCAAATCCGTGCCGGGTGACGTAGGGAGTGCTGCCCTGTGCAGGATGGGGCATGGGAGACCAGAAATGACCCCGCTCCTCATCCCGAAGGTAAAATGCCTCTCCGCTGAAATCACTGACCGGATCATTGCGCCAGGGCGTAAGACGGAACTCATGCGCATTTTCGCTCCAGGTGTAGACCGGCCCGTTTTCCGATACAATGGCCCCGAACCCGGGATTGGCCAGCACATTGACCCAGGGCGCGGGTGTCACCTGTCCCGGCCCTGTTGTAATAATATACTCCCGTCCGTCAGGAGTGAATCCCCCGGTTCCGTTGAAAAATGTCAGATCCAGACGGGGTTTGGCAGCCACAGTCTGTGGCAGGGGACGTCCGGTTCGGGTGACAGCAAGGGCCGGAATGACGGTATGCACAGGCCCCCTCCGGTTCAACTGTTCTGCCAGCGTTCCCCGGTTGTCACTGATAATGGCCCGCGCCACAGTCTGGAAAATGACACGGTCTTCTTCTGATATCTGATCCGCATTGCGCACAAAAATACCGCCGGGCCGGTCTGTCAGACTGACCTCGCCCCCGGCTGCAATCAGTCCCATAATCTGATCATGCAGAACCTGCCGGTAACCTGCCCTGTCCTCATTGCAGATAACCAGATCAACGGCCAGTCCCTTCAGACGCCAGTAGGTATGGGCCTGAATCATCTGCCTCCACAGGGTGATATTTGCCAGGTCTTCAATCCGCAGCAGTACAATGGGCAGATCTCCGGAAATCGCGTAACCCCACAGGCCGGACTGACCCCGCAGATTCCTGACAAGAAGACTGGAACCCGCGCGCAGAGCGGCACTGGCATAAAGAACCGGGGACGCAAGCCTGGCATAAAGCTGGGCATCAGCCTCAGTCGCGCTGATTTGCTGCAAAAGCACCTGACCATGGGTCCATGCCAGTTCAAACACACGGTCTGCCAGATACCTGTCCCGGTATTTCCCCACCAGACCTGTGCATACCTCACGGGTTTCACCCGCGCCGGTGACAATATTCACCGTCGCGGATGTTTCCGGGTCAATGGTGATTTGGCACCGGATGGCTGCAATGGGATCCAGTACAGCCCCCTCAGTTCCGGACAGTGCCTGCAAATCCTGCATGGCTTTGGGATTTGTCAGTGTGTTCCCCCGTCCGGTAAACGCGAGCCGGTCTGTCTCACAGGACATTTCCCCCGCGTCCGCACCATGTACGGTCATGGAGTGAAACATCCACGGAACCTTTTCCTCTCCGGAACGGGGCCTGCGGGTTGCAATGATCGCACCCTGGGATATGAGGATTTCGGTTTGGACAAACAGATTGCTGAAAGCCGGATGCAAAGTGTCCGAGGCCGGCGGGGCCAGCACCACTTCCGCGTAAGTGGTCACATCAATGGTTCTGCGGCTCTTTGACCGGTTGGTAATGGTAATCCTGCGCAGTTCAATATCATCCTCAGGCGAAACCGCAATCTCCGTATGTGTGTCAAAATCCCTGTCCCTGCGCCGGAACTCGGCCCTGCCCTCGGAAAATATGGCCTCATAGCGTTTGGATGCCTTCAGTGCGGGCTGGTGCGCACATGACCAGAAAAATCCGTCCGACAGATCACGGATATAGCAGAATGATCCCCAGTGGTCACGGGTGCTGTCCTCACGCCACCGTGTCACGGCCAGATCCTTCCACCGGCTGTATCCCCCGCCTGCATTGGTAATCATCACATGATACCTGCCATTGGAAAGAAGCTGGACCTCAGGAACCGGTGTATCCGGGCTTGTATAAACACGCACCGGTTTCTCTTCCAAAGGATGCGAAACCGTATGCACTTCAGAGAGATTGGACGAATAAAAGGCCGTGGCCTTTGGAACCCGCTCCTGCAGCAGCAGCACAGTAGCCTGAAACATGGGATCTGATGCAAATCGTTTCTGCATGGGCTGATCCAGCAGCAGATGGGCCAGAGAAAGAAAACTCATGCCCTGATGATGGGCCATAAAAGATTTGACCACCGCATTGGACTGTCCCCTGGGCAGATGGGTTGGCGTATAGTCAATGGCCTCATAAAAACCGT
>CAZHPS010000402.1:0-6594 GCA_964534335.1 uncultured Desulfobacterales bacterium | reverse complement strand
AGATTCAGGTGAAACCCGCTGCTGGTGAAAAATGCGAACGCTGCTGGGTGCATGAAGAGTCTGTCGGAACCATTGCGGATCATCCGGGCATCTGCAAACGGTGCAAGGCAAATCTGGACGCGATGTGATCTGGGATAACTGCAGGGATTTTTGATAAGAAAGGATTTTAGTCTGGCTGATAATCCTTTCTTACATTAATCCCTGCAGTTGAGACTGTCTGAACCCTGATTCACCTGATTTCAGGATTTCCCTGATTCACTGCTGTCTGAACCGGGATTTTCAGGATTAAGGGATTTACCGGGATTTATCATCTGTAACATCCCGGTAAATCATTTAATCCCGTGAATCCCGGTTCGGACAATACCGCATTGCATTGCTGTCTGAACCCTGATTCACCTGATTTCAGGATTTCCCTGATTCACTGCTGTCTGAACCGGGATTTTCAGGATTAAGGGATTTACCGGGATTTGTCATCTGCAATACCAATTCGACATTGGTTTTATACAATGTGGAATGCAAATCCGGAGGAGTGCAAAAATTAAGCGGAGCGTTTTTCTGCACACAAATCCGGAGGATTGCAAAAATTAAGTTAATGGAATATGGAAAACGGGCTTTGCAATGGGGGAAATTTCTGATTCGAAACCATTTGATATTTATCTGATATTCTTTTATATCTGTTTCATAAAACCATACAGGAGTCTTAAAATGAACACATTTGCCATAAAGAAAATGGAGATCATAAATTCCCTGTCCCTTGTCTCCGGCGACAGCCTTGACAGGATCAGAGAATATATTGAAACGCTTATAGCCGAATTGCTTCCAAAAACAGGTTTCAGACAGACAGCCAACTGATTTTAACATTTTAATATGAGGGGAAAATGATGATACAGGGAAATTATCAGTATGTAACTGATATAAAAGGCAATCGGATTGCTGTGCAGATTGATATAAATCTCTTTGAAAAAATGCTGGCGGCTTATGAAGAACTTGAGGATATTCGGGCATATGATGAGGCAAAAAAGCAGGTGACATCAGAAATTGTCATGGGGAAATTCTTGACACTGGGCGAATATCTGGCCGAAAGAAGGGAATAAAGATGGCTTACACCATCATCATTCCGAATTCTGTAAAAAAAGATCTTGACCGTCTTCCTGAGCCGATCTTTAAAAAAATACTGACCGTACTGCATCAGCTTGCGATCAATCCCCGCCCTTCCGGATGCAAAAAACTGAAAGGACGAAATGCCTGGCGTGTAAGGGCCGGTGATTATCGGATCATTTATGAAATCGAAGACGAAAATGTGAAGGTAATTCTTATTAAAATCAGACATCGGAAAGAAGTGTACAGACAATAATAACGGTTCGCCATTGATTTTATACAATATTGTCAATTTTTTATCTTTGATTACAGGATATTGCTTTTTCAGAAGCATATTTTTAACAGCGATTTGGTATAATATTATCTGAAATATGAAAAAAATTTCAGCATTAACCCATTAGGGTTTTTGACAAATTTTATGACGGTTTATTTTTTCAGATTCCATATAATGTCTTTACAAGTGAGGCCGTGGAAGGTCTGCGGATTCAGGTAAAGACGGCCCCCGGAGAAAAATGCGAACGCTGCTGGGTGCATGATACCAGTGTGGGAAGCATTGCGGATCATCCGGGCATCTGCAAACGGTGCAAGGTGAATCTTGACGAGATGGAACAATATGTGATATAAAGCACCATAAGTAGGGTTCCATATATTTTGTGGTATAAAAGAATGGATTCTCCGGAACGGATTCCTTTGAACATTATGGTTTTCTGAAATCTTTATCCCATAAAATATATGGAACCTTACTTATCGAACATTCCCTTTGAACAGTAAAAACGGAACTCGGAACAGACTTCATACAGAGAAAATCAAGAATTGAATTCTGTAATATAAAATGAGTTCGTTGGAAAACTGAATAGAAATTTATTTATGGAACATATTGGAAAAAATACAGTTTTTCTTTGTTATGCCAAAAAAGATCGGGAAATTGCTCTCAGACTTTGTAACGATCTGAACAGATCAGAAATACAGGTCTGGTTGGATGAGAAAAAACTGCTGCCAGGACAAAACCGGAAACTGGAAATCCGGCAGGCAATAAAGACCTGTTCACATTTTTTGATACTCATTTCTTCCCATTCGACCACCCAGAGAGGGCATTTTCAGAAAGAGCTGAAATATGCTCTTGATCTTTTGGATGAATTTCCGCCGGGCGAAATATTTGTCATTCCAATCAGACTGGATAAATCTCAAGTAATTTATGAAAAGCTGGAAGATATTCACTATACCGATTTTTTCCCATCGTATGAATCAGGTCTCAAAAAAGTTATACAGTCAATCCTATCCGGAAAAGAAGATAATAAAGACAATGGCAATGAAACCGATAAATTTAAGGTACTTGTCGAAAAAATCATTTTAATTCCGGAAAATTTTCCTTTTGTTATTCACTGTATTTTTAAAAAATCGGCAGTGGTCGGACGATCATTCAAATGTGACATTCCACTGTCTCAAGGCCCTGAGACAATCAGCCAGTTTCATGCAATCATTCAATACAAAGAAAATGAAAACGCTTATTTCATTTCAGATACTGATTCCCGTAATGGTACTTATGTGGATGGTGAAAAAATTGAGATGCCGGTTCGCCTCGCAGACGGAATGACGGTTCATTTCAGCAGTAAATTTTCCATGTATTTTCGTCAATGTGATGATCCCGTAACTATGAACGGTGTCTTCATTTACCGGACTCAAAAAGGAAAGGAACTTGCCCGTTATGTACTCGCCCATAATGATACTATTCTGGTCGGAAGTCTGCCTGAATCCTGTATCAAATTTCCATTTTTCGAACCAAATCAATCTATAGGAAAGATCGTAAAAGAAAATACTGGGATTTATTTTTACCAGTATGAAGAGAAAACCGCAGCTCTTTCCCGAATAAAAATTGAAAACAATGGACAAATTTACATAAATGCAATAAAAATCAACATCCGGGTAGAACCATGAATGACAATGGACAAATTGGAATCCAATGCAGCAATTGCAATGCATCTATTCCACCTTCAGAATCCAAATGCCCTTTTTGTGACGCAAAATTGGATCATAAGATGGGGTCTACAGAAACAGATGACGGCGAACCGGAAATTACAGATCGCGTACTTCCTGATATTGATCCTCCGGATAATCGAAAAATTCCCCATGTCATATTCTATTGGGATATCGGCATTGTCTTGTTCGCCTCGCTTGCTGTTTTTCTTTTGATTAGCCAAACAGAATTTTTTCAGGCAGACCGGGTTTCCATTGCGGAAAAATGGATTGATGAATTTTACAAAGATTTCTCAGACAGCAAAAATTCAAACTGGCGGGTAGAAAGTCTTCATACAGCTTCACTGGATCAGACGAATCTCATCTGCATAAGAGACAGAAATCCGATTATAAATCTGGACTTTCTCCTTCAGAAAAAAAGAGAAGAGTTCGGTTTTAAACAATTTTTCAGGTATTATACAGAAGAGTTTGATTCTGCCAGATTTGCAGATATTCAAAAACGATATCCAAAAGATCAGTTGTGGCTTTTGATTTCCCAAAATAACACATTGTTCAGTCTGAATTTCCATTTTTCGTTTTATGCTCCTGAAGATAAATATCCTTCCTTTGATAAATCGAACAGTAAAAATGTTTTCCAATTGTATCCCAAAGGGATAATATCTGTTGCCGGGATTATCATTTTTTCCGTCCTGTTTCATGTTTTCATTTTGATTTATATGAGAAAGCTTCATTTTCAGGCATATATAATATATCAGCAGAAACGCACAAATGCTATTTACAAAGCCAAAACCCTTTATAATGGAGCCAAAGCACAATATCAGGCTGGGGAAACAGCAAAGGCTCTTGTCAGTTTGGAAATGGCTATAGAGATTAATCCCCGTTACGATGAAGCCAGAGAACTGCGAAAGAAGATTTTATCCGCAAAAGATACAGATATTCATGGAATAAATAACAAACCTGCTCAGGATACGAATATTGAGGTAAATCTGGATGAATCACCGTCTTCAACGGTTCTGTATCTTAAAATATTGGGAACCCCTTATGCTTATCAATTACCTGAGAATCTTGATATCATAAGCATTGGAAGGCAGCAACGGAAAAAGGGCAGATCGGAAGATACCGGTAATGATCTGGTGATCCGGGTGTCGGGTTCGGAAGATAAAAATCTCAGAATCAGCAGAAGACATTTAGAGATTCACCGGATTGACAAACAGTATTTTCTGATGGATAAAAGTAACGGAAATACAATTTTAAATGGTGTGCAACTGATACAGGATATTTTTCACAGGATTCGTTCCGGAGATCGGATCATCATCGGCAATGTTCTGACTTTGGAAGTGATGATCCGTTCCAATCTTTTTGCCAAAAATGCAGGTAATATTATTCAGGTGAAACCTGCAGAATCCGGTGATGAGTTGGTAATTGAAAAATCAATTGGTGAACTGATTACACGGAGATGAAAAATGACAGAAAATAATCTGGCTGAAACACTATCAGATACTTCAGTAGGAGATTATGTACTTACAGATAAAATCGGCTCCGGCGGATACGGAACGGTTTACAGAGGATACCACAAAGAGCAGCCTGATAAAATCGTAGCGATCAAAATTGTCGGCAACAAAGATCAATGGGAAATCGAAACCTATGACCCCAAAATTATCGAAGTCAGGAATCTGGCGGAACTTTCAGGTCATCCGAATATTGTCAATATTCGGGATTATTTTTTTTCCAATAAAGACCTTGTTGTTGTTATGGAATATATTAATGGTACAAATCTCACCAGTTTTTTGGATGAAAATGCCCGATTTTCTTCCCAAGAGGCAATTGATTTTCTATTCCAAATGGCGGATGCGCTGAAGTATGCACATGCAAAAAATATTGTTCACCGGGATATCAAATTAAGCAATATCATTGTATCAGATGAAGGAAACAGGAAAAAATATGTTCTGGTGGATTTCGGAATCAGTCGGAGCATGCAGGGGATTCAGACGGAAAAGCATGTGGGAGGAACCCATTATTTTATGTCTCCAGAGCAGTTGAAAGGGCGGTTTGGAAAGGAATCTGACCTATGGGCTATTGGCGTTGTTACATACATGCTGCTTACCGGCAAAAAACCTTTCACAGGAGAAACGCTCGCGGATCTCGCCCAGAATATTCTTTTCAATACACCGGAATCTCCCAGTTCCCTGCTTGAATTAATGAATCCGGACTTGGAAAAAATTCTTTTTCAACTGCTTGAAAAACAGGGAATCAACCGGATTTCCTCTGCTGAACAATTGCATAAAATTTTGACCGAACATTTTGATAGACCTGTATTATCTGTAGAAATTCAAACTGTACCTGCAACGCGGGATATAAATTTTGAAACCACATGGGAAAGGCAGCAGGAAAAAAAGACAAAAAAGGCACTGAAAAAATTTTGGATTTTTGCTGTTTTTTCTCTTATAACACCGAACATTATTGGACAATTAATACAAATTTATGGATACATTCTTTTTTATAAAGGAGAAGAAAGAAAAAAAAATTCAATGTCTAATCTTGGGGTAATTCTGATTTTCTTCAGTTTTATGTTTTCTTGGATACAATCTGTTATATTGAGTAATTTGGGAAGATATAATGAAATAATATTAATAAGTAACATGATAACATCATTATTAACAATGTTCACTATGTGGGCAACTCTTTATTATTTAGCCAAGTATAAACACTTTCGGAGAGAACTATTCATTATCCGATCTCTTATTAAGCAAAGAGATAAAGAAAATTATCTCACAGAATTCAAAAATTTTGTGAATATTTATCCGGGAGATTTCTATATTCATATACGTTATATTGAAACCCTGTTTTTATATGGAAGACATCAGGATGCTGTTGTTGAATCTTTGATCTTTCTGGAATCCGATCCATATAATAAGGATGTTTGTTTATTATTGGCAAATGGTTATTATGATCTGAGACTCTATGCAGATTGTATTCAGGTTTGTGATGGATATCTTGCCATTGCAGGTTACAGTTTCGAGTTTTATGATCTGAAAAATGAATGTAATAAACTCACGAGGATTATTTAATATGAAAATCTACAATGTAAAATTCAAATACTGGTGGTGGTGGCACTTTAATCCATTGACGTACATATTATATTTCTTTTACAGGCATATTATTTTTTTTCACGGCAAAGGGATGGCCTATCTCACTGAATCGTCCTTAATACTAAAGGGGCCTTGCCCCAAATTCTATATCCCCATCTTTGCATTTTTATATCATCGTCTTTTATGCAATCAGAAAATTCAGACGATTCCGTATTCAGTAATTGAAAAGTATAAACCACCCATATTTATTCGAAGGTTTCATACTGTGGTATTCAGGCAACCGAATGGTAAAAAAAGGATGGTCGTTTTTAGGATCAAAAGAGATTTAGGATTACAGTTTACACAAAATCTCATTGAATATCTGACTACTGTTCACAGCCTTACTACCGGACAAAAATCATTTCAAATTGCATAACTGATGAAATTTAAAGAA
>CAZHPS010000401.1:0-6605 GCA_964534335.1 uncultured Desulfobacterales bacterium | reverse complement strand
GATCTTTGAGATCCTTGATCTTGTCTGCAACAGTACCCATTGTGATTGTCCTTTCATTTGTCCGGTTAAGCTGTTTGACTTATATGACATTACGCAATTTTATCGAAAAATCAAAATAACTTTATTTACTGTAAATTTAACTGTTTTCTGAGTTCGGACAGTGATATTTTTTTGTCATCTTTTTTTCTTTTGGAAAGAAATGCCATCAGATCTTTGTTTTTGCTTATATCATCCTCCTCATTTACTTCAAAACCTTCCCATTCCCCAAGAGATACCAATATAAAAGGCAAATTAATATACCTCATCATGTTTACCCATATCCACAAATACGGCTTTATACAAATCAGCAAAATAGAAAATAACTCTCATGTCATAGTCAATGGTGAAACTCCATAATTCTCTGAGTTTGCCTGAAAGTTTGTGTGTTCTTAGCCGATCATCAAAGGGATTATTGACAAAAATTTCCACTTTTGCCCAGAATAGTGCTTCCAAATCAGGGTTTCCTTTGATTTTCTTGCGAAAAACTCTCTTAAATAAAGGGCTGAAGGCAACTTCTGTCATTCGGCCATCATTTTCTTTAATGTGTTTAAATCATTTGAGAACACTAAATTTTTTTCACCTGCCTTCGTCATCCTGTAATTATCATAAATTTCTTCACGTCTTTCTTTTTTCAGATAATTCTCCAGCAGCGATTTCAATTCAGTTTTCTCTTCAAAAGACAATGCTTTGACCTGTTCCACAACATCATAAAAAGCTGTTTGCATATTTAAATTTCCTTTTTTTTCTGATTTTCATCTGTCAATGTCACAGTAGTATCCCGTTTTCTATGGCATCCATAACAAAGGGCTGTTTTCCTTCACCCTCGTTCCCACGCCTTGCGTGGGACTGCAAACCGGACGCTTTGCATTCCTTACAGAATGTTTTTTCCGGAAATCGACTAACATGATTTATATATGTTTCTGCTGCTGTTTTTTCAGCAGTATTTCAGTAAATTTATCACCGCATTTTTCTGACATCCGTGCGCCGCCGGGAACATATTCACTGCTGGAAAGCACACTGGTATATCCTTTGAGAGAATCAGCCAGTGTCCTGTATTTTTTCCCATTAATTTGCACCAATACATTTTCTGTATCCGGGGTAAGTTCAATTTGCATTTTTATCTCTCATTCAACTGTTTTCTGTCAGATTTTTCTGATTTCCTGATAAGCCTGTCAGCATATTTCTGCTGATATTTCATGTAATATTCAATCATCGTCCGAACATCATGCCCGCATTCTTCTGATATTTCATGACGTATTTTCCGAATTCTGGCTACTGTGGGATCTGTTCTCATTCAGATCAGTTTCCGTATTTCTGTTATTATTATTTTCATTTCTTCAAAAGATCAGATACAGATTTCATATTTTCCATTTCTCTTATTTATCTGCAAAATTTAAAAAGATTCATCTTTCAGCATGACTTCAATTTTATCTCTCAAAACAGGAATGTTATGAGTAACGACATTCCAAACAATATCATAATCAACTCCGAAATAGCCGTGAACAAGTCTGTCTCTCATTCCGGCCATTGCACGCCATTCAATATCAGGATATTTTTTTCTTATTTCATCCGGTACATTTTTCGCAGCTTCACCGATTATTTCTATACTTCTCACAAATGCCCTTTTCAATGTTTCATTCAGCAAAAATTCATGCCGACTGATTTTTTGTACCTGTTCATTCAGATAAACTGCCTCATCAAGAATATGGCGAATATATTCCTTAACTGATAACATACTCCACTTCTTTCATAATGTGCGGCTTCAAATAAGGACTGATAGATTCTTCTGTCACCAGTTCAACCGGGATTCCCAACACATCTTCCAGAAAAAATGCGGCATTCATGAAATTGTCAAATGTTTTTTTCTCTTTTTCAAATTCTGCCAGCAAATCAACATCACTGTCATCTCTCTGTTCTTCCCGTACAAATGACCCGAATATTCCCACTTTTTTAATTCCGAATTTTTTCAAAATATTATCATTTTCTTTGAGAATGGTGATGATATTCTGTTTTGTTTTAATGCTTGCGGTTTTCATAATTCATATCTTTCCATTTTTTTATTCCGCTGCAAAGTCCGTATGGGGCCTTATTTCCGGAGGCTTGAATCCCAGCACAATCCGGTCACGGAGAATTCCTCTCTGTGCCATAACTTCGGCCACACCATCCTCAGTTCCGTCATACTGAACCCATACCTTTCCGTTGCGTATGTCAATATGAACCACACTGCCATGAATCCGGTACGGCCCGTTCCAGCCGGAATACACCAGATCATAATGATCATTTTTTTCATCAAAAATGATCTCAATCTGAACATCCCCGCGTGCGGGTTTGTACTGTGCATATTCCTCAATGATATTTTTGATGATTTCTCTGTATTGGTTCAGGGTATCCATTTTACAATCAATTCCTGCTGCTGTTCAATGGCTTACAACTATTGACAATCCGCCCTCACATTAGCTGCTGTATTTCATTATTTCCTGAGCAATACTCTGAATCTGTTCATTGACTGAGGGCAGTTCTTCTTTTACCACTGTCCACACAATACTGAGATTAACTCCGAAATAATGATGTATAAGACGGTCTCTCATGCCTGCCATATTTTTCCATGGAATTTCATCATAAGATATTTTTATATCATCAGATATATTTTTTGCAGCCTCTCCAATTATCTCAATATTGCGGATAACGGCATCATGGGTTTTGGTATCCTGAACAAATTCTTCATAGTTCATACCGTCTGTATATTTGATTGTTCTGTTTATTGCTTCAGTTATATGAAGCAGAAAATCAGTATCGGTTTTTTCAGACATAAATTATATTATTCTCAATATGCTGTGAAATTCTTCCGATGGTAATTCCTTTTACTCCTTCCGGAGTCAGAACATCAGTTTTTCTGCCCAGTATTTTTTCAAGATATTCTGCAAATTCCACAAATTTAAGCCCTATCGGTTTTTCAAATTCCGCTATAATATCTATGTCGCTGTTTTCTGTCTGTTCATCTCTGGAATAGGAACCAAACAGCCCGATTCTTTTTATACCGTATTCGGATATAAGATACGGATATTCTTTTCTGATTTTTTGAATAATACTGTCTTTGTTCATATGCTCTTTTTCCCAACCTGTTTCGTATGCGAATCTGAAACCAAGCCCCTTTGCCATTGATTCATACCATTCAACAAATTCCCGGAATTCACAGGATGCTTCTTTGGCAAATTTAACTTTTTTCAGCATATCGCTTATGAATCTCCTGTCTCAGTTTTTCCCAGTCTGTGGCAGAATCCGGATTTGCTCTGTAATTTGCCAGTCTGTTCAGAAGAAGTTTTCTGTCATCTTCCGAAACAGCCTCCAGTTCCTGTGATTCTTTTATTTCATCCCAAATATCTGTTATGATATTCAGCCGTTCAATTACATTCAGATTTCTTATTCCATATACAATTTCATATTTGCCTTCTCTGATTTCCCGGACTGCATTGGCAAGGCGTTTCCTGTTTTTCTCTGATTTTGCAAGATAGCCTGTTTCATTGTAAGCACTTTCATGTTCTATACGCTCTTCAATAATTTCAATCAGATATTCTTCCGGCGTTTGACAGAACAATCCTGCAAATTCTCTTACTTTATTTGTCAATCTGTCGGGTATGGTTACAGTCAGCATTTTTGAATCTCCCTGAAAATTTGCGTTACACTCACTTTTACTCTATTTATCCGATAGTGCGGGTCAGGCGATATATCCCCATTTTCTGAATTTGCCCTGTAGTTCCGGGACTTCCTTAAATACCTGAAAATATAAATATTCAGGAGCTAAATCTGCACCATTGGGCCAGACAATGGTATCCAGTTCTTTATCAACCTTCAGTTGTGAAAATATTTTTATGTCTTTCAGAGGTTCAAAAACAGATCCTGTCAACGCCTGATGCAAATCAGCGGTTCCTGTTTTTCCATCGTTAAATGAAACCTCAACCTGATAATCTTTCAGATAATTTGCTTTGGTAACATGTAACATCTTAAAATTCAGTTTTGCCTTCCGGTGATAAAGCATGAAACAGATTTTCATGCCCCAATTCCTCAATCCGGCTCAGACCTTTGGCACGCGCAATATCTCCCAAATCTGCGGCAACCAGAGCAGGATCACCTTCTTCCAGAGCAGCTTCCAAATAAGCAGCCATATTTTCCTCTGTTTTTAAGTGTTCCGCTGCATCCCACAGCCGGGTTTTTATTTTTGGCATTTTTCCCTGTTTTTTTGCTGTAAAAGTCTTTTATGCAGTCTGGCCGCTTTTTCACGGTAAAACAGTATTTTCTCCTTATGATTCCTGTCTTTCAGCAGTTCATAATGAATATCACGGATATTTCTTACCATCTCAACCGCTTTGATATTAATCTGCTCCATAAACTGTCACCCTTCTTGGTGAATATATTATCAGAATTTATGGATATAAGGAATAACACCACAGGAATATTATTCAGTCTCAGCAAGTGGAATTCGAGATGAAACAACCATCCTGTTTGATTTCTCTTTTTCTTTCAAATATGCCACCAGTTTGGCAACACTGAAACCATGCTCCTCTGCAATTTTATACTTTATCTTCCTGATTTCCTCAATGATTTCATCTTTGCCAGTATCTGTGTAAAGTTCATTCATAACTTTATTCTCCTATCAGTTCTTCAGGTGTCGCGATTGTGGGAAAGATGTAACCCGCTTTTTCAACTGTTTCACGAACCTTCTTTATGATATGGGCATTAGCGATGTGTTTGAAATTCCATGTAAGAAGAAAATCTGTTTCATGCACACAGGCTGCCGCTATATGAGTTGCATCATCAGCAGCTTTTTCCGGCATCAACCTTTCTGGAAAGAATTTTTTCAGCCAAAGAAATAACATCATCATTAAGGCTCAGTACCGGAAATTCTGCAAGAAGGTTTATCCTTTTTTCAGAGAATTCTTTATCTCCTTGTGAACATTCCTCAAAAACAAGCTGGGAGATATACACATCATATTTTTTCAGATGATTTTCCCACCAGATTCGTGTTATTTCCTGACGGGCAAGAGAGATAATATCCCTGCTTGGTCTCGCACAGTAATAACCCGGTATTGTGGAATCCATATAAATACTGTGTTTCATATTTGCTCTGTCCATTTTCACTCTGATTTCCCCGCATTCAGAAAAGCCAGCAACTCCGCAGCCGCGACTGTGGGAGCGGTTCTTCCTTTTTCCACATCTTTTTTCAGCATGGGCAGCCGATCTTTGACATCGGGATGATGGTAAAACCAGCTTTCCAGTCCGTCTTTGAGGAGAAAACGCATCCATTCCAATGCCTGCTCCCTGCGTTTGCTTTCCAGTTCTCCGGTGGCGGTCATTCTGCTTCTGTAATCCAGAATGGTTTCCCAAATTTTGTCAATGCCGGTCATTTCCACTGCACTGCATGTCAGCACAGGCGGCGACCATGTGGGCGTGGCAGGCATAAGCAGATGCAAAGCAGTTTCATATTCTTTCCGTGCCATCTTCGCTCGAAGGATATTATCGCCGTCCGCCTTGTTGATGACAATTGCATCTGCGACTTCCAGAACCCCTTTTTTGATTCCCTGCAATTCATCGCCTGCTCCGGCTATCATCAGGACAAGAAAAAAATCCACCATGGATGCCACTGTGGTTTCCGACTGTCCTACACCAACGGTTTCCACAATAATCACATCAAAGCCCGCAGCTTCGCACACCAGCATGGTTTCACGGGTTTTTCTCGCGACACCGCCCAGAGTTCCGCCGGAAGGAGAGGGACGGATAAAGGCCATTTCATTCACAGCCAGTTTTTCCATCCGGGTTTTGTCTCCCAGAATGCTTCCGCCGCTCCGGGTGCTGCTGGGATCAATGGCAAGCACTGCCACGCGGAAACCCTTTTCCGTTAGCATGGTTCCGAAACTTTCAATAAACGTGCTTTTCCCCGCGCCCGGCACGCCTGTGATTCCCACCCGTACCGCATTGCCTGTGTATGGCAGCACCCGATCCACAATGGTTCGGGCCATTTCCTGATGCGCGGGCAGCGCGCTTTCAATCAAAGTGATGGTTCTGGCCAGCAGGAGCCGGTTTCTGTCCAGAACACCCTGCACATAATATTGGGGATCTTTGTACATTTTTTTCCGCTTTTTGGGGAATGGCGGGCAGAAACCATTTCTGCCCGCGAATCAGCTTCCGCACAGGACAGATACCATTATCTGTCCTGCGTGCCGTTACAAAAAGCCCGGCCGGTTTTCCGCTTCCGGCCGGACAGATGGCCTACTTCAGATATTTCTCTTCCAGCAGATTCAGGGTTTTGTTGGCTGAATCTGTAATGGAAGTGCCGGGACCGAATACAGCTTTCACGCCTGCATCGTAAAGTAACTGGTAATCTGCCGGGGGAATGACGCCGCCCGCGATAACCATAATATCCTCACCGCCCAGTTTTTTCAGTTCCGCAATCAGCGCAGGAATCAATGCCTTGTGTCCTGCTGCCAGACTGGACGCGCCCACCACATGCACATCGTTTTCAATTGCCATTTTTGCGGCTTCTTCCGGTGTCTGGAACATGGGGCTGATAT
>CAZHPS010000400.1:0-6648 GCA_964534335.1 uncultured Desulfobacterales bacterium | reverse complement strand
GCAGGTTTTTCAAATGCGGTATTTTACAACCGAAATGTTTCAAGTAATGGTATAATTCTGAATGCACAGAATTTTGATTCTGAGAATTTATTTTCAAAAAAAGAGAATATTATGCTTACTTTGCAGGTCAGTCCCAAAGATGTTTACAATCTGCTCATTCAATTGGATATTCTCAAAAATATCGGAGAAAGTTATGCAGACCAATCTTGTTGAATCTCTTGAAATTCCCAAATTTTTGCTGACATTTTATCAGGAAGCGGCAATCTCGCCCGCTGATTTGTTAAAAAACTATGCCATGAATCATATCCTGAGCAAAATTCATAAATATGAAGCTGAAAACAATCTTTTCAAAAAAAAATATTCCTGCAATTTCAAAGAATTTAAGGACAGAATTGAACATATGGAAAATGAGGAAAATTTTGAATGGGAAGATGACCTGATGGATTGGGAATTTGCTGTTAAAAATTTGGCTTTATGGAAACGAAAACGTGAATTATTTTGAAAAAAATGTGATAAAAAAATGAAATGTGAATCAGAAAAACCTTTATGGACAAGGTGGGAAGACTATGAGAAGATTGTGATTGATGGCAGAGAATATGCCAAAGTCGGAAACCGTTTATATACCCGCCATGCTGTGGAGCGCACATATCCGGCTGATTTCGGAGGCAGAAGTATTGCACCCAGGTTTATCGAAGATGTTATGGAAACAGGCACTATCAGAAAAGTTATAATCAACGGAATTGAGAGAAAAATTCATACATCGGGAACGGTTCAGATTGTAACAGAACAAAATGGCAGAATAATTATTACAGTCAACCCATTCAGCGGAGGAGCATAACATGGCAATGTATGATGACATATTAACAAAACTTTATAATGATTGTGAAAAATATCGAAATCACATATCAGATATGGATGAATTGAAAACTGCTGTCTGGCAGGCTGCTCAGTCACTTGCAAATTTTGAGGAAAAAGAACTGAGATATTTTCTTCAGCAGGCTGAGGGCCGGTTGGATATGATACAGTTCACAAGTGAGAATATTTTTGAGGATTCTCTTGAAATTGTCTCTGAAATTACTGAAAAAATTCGGGAAATAAAACAGGATATACCGATACTTAAAACATTTTGGTAATTCTGCCGGGCAGATTTTTAACCGCAGAGTCACACAGAGTTTCAGCAGAGTCACACAGAGTTTTTCTGTGCTGAATTCAGATCTGAATCTGAACCTCTGCAAATGTTTCAAGTAATGGTATATATACTGAAACAATTTTGGTTTACTTTGGCATGTTTTTTGCCTGACAGTCTGACGGGGAAAAATCATCCGTTTCCGGCCTGAAAAACCCTTCGGACAGACTGAAAAAGCATATTCCGGCATATACGCAATTTCCGTGCCAAACAAAACCAAAATTGTTTCAGTATATCCATAAAACTGAATCACGGGAAAATTCTTTTATGGATAGAGCCGGATACAGGCTTTTTTATAAAAACAGTCGCGGATTTCGGAGATACTGTGAGATTATCCGGAGAAGATGCAAGAAAACTGGCAAAAGCACTTGTAACAATGGCTGACAAAACAGATGGAATGCGAATCTGAATCCGAAAATCACAGCAAATCTTTATGAACAAAGCAGGAAGACTGTAAGAAATTTGGGTAGTGCTACAGAATTAATACAATACAAACAGCATGACTTGTGCAGCACTGCCAGAATTTTGATTCTGAGAATTTATTTTCAGAAAAAAAGGAGGATATTATGCTTACTTTGCAGGTCAGTCCCAAAGATGTTTACAATCTGGTCAGTCAATTGGATATGAAAGATAAAATAAAAATATTTCAAAGTCTTAAACCAATTGTTGTTTCAGATCGCTGGGACAGATTTCTGAAAAAAATTGATGCACGGCTGAAAAAATATCCAATTACCGAAGAAGAAATTGAAAAGGAAACAGAAAATGCCAGAGAAGAGATTGCCTCTTATTACCATTTATCAGAAAATTTCAGACCATCTGGCCTCCGGAATCCGGGATTTCCGGAAACAGGATAAGCGAAATATGTTAAGGACTGGTATATGAGAAAAAATTACACTGAACTTGAATTCAAGATTCCCACTGAATCTGAAGATTATATGCAATGCTCTGATTATGTGGTAAATTCAATTGAGCATATTATGCAGAAAGCTATGGATGAAGGCCATAATAAAATCATTATCAACACAAATCTTAAACTTGGCCTTCCAATGGAAAATATTAATAAAATTGCAGGCCCCTTTATTGAGGCATGGGCTTTTCAGACTTTTTCCGATACACTTGAGGATGCGAATAATGAATACAGATTAATCCATGTCGAAGCTGGTGAACGTCTGAACATGGCTGATGTTATTCTTCAATTCAGAAGGAAAAGAAAACGTGAATCATCAATAACAGCGAATGTGGATGTGAAAGCTACCAGCGAAGATATTGCAAACAGCGGAAAATCTCCCAACATTACATCCTTTGCACGCATCAGAAGCGCATATATCAAAGATCCGGATTATCTTTTTATCATTCTTTCCATAAAACACAGGGTGTTCAGTCAAAGAGAAATTGAAACCGGGATGATGATGGGCGTGATGGAAATTACAGATTTCAATGCCTATGATCTGAAATATTTGTCAGAATCGGATATCAGTTATAATCCGGCATTGGGCAGCGGACAGTTGCAGATAAAGGATATTCACTATATCACAAGAGAAAACAGAACGGTATGGGAATTTTGCCAACTGCTGGACAAGAAATTTATCGCGTCCAGAAAAGCTTATCCGGAATGGCTGAAACTGGCTGAAAAAAACGGATGGATCAAATAATGAGCAGCAATATTTGTATAATACAGGGTGATGCTTTGGCAGAATTGAAAAAAATCAAAAATGAATCTGCTGATTTGATTATAGCAGATCCGCCATACAATTTGGGCAAAAATTACGGAAACAACCATGATCTCAAAGGATTTGATGAATATATTGAATTTTCGCAGTGCTGGCTGAAAGAATCCCGCAGAATTTTAAAAAACACAGGCACAATCTATGTTTTCATGGGTGTAAGATTCATTTCCTATCTGTATGATATTCTGGAACGGAAACTGGGTATGTATTTTAACAGTTGGATTACCTGGCATTATACGCAGGGATTGGGAAAAACAAAGGGTTTTTCGCCGCGCCATGACGATATTCTGATGTTTAGCAAGTCGGAAAATTTCAAATTCAATCTCAACGATGTAAAAGTGCCTCAGAAATATTACCGTTCGATAAATAATATGAGGGGAGCAAATCCCGGAGATGTATGGAAATTTTCTCATATCCATTACTGCAGTGGAAACAGGCAGAATCATCCCACACAGAAACCCGAAGGGCTGATGGAAAGAATGGTGCTGGCCTCGTCTGATGAAAATGACACCGTGCTTGATCCTTTTGCCGGAAGCGGAACTACACTCAGGGTCTGCCAGCAACTGAAAAGACATTGCACAGGCATTGAACTGAATCCTGACTATGTGAAAATGATTGCAGAAAGACTGGATAAACCGTTTACCGGTTTTGACAGTATTGATGCCAGAATGGAAAGAGTGCCAAAAGATTTGAATGACAACACTGTCAGACAGGAATATCTCCAAAATCATATCCTTTGGTTTCTCCGCAATCACAATGGTGCGGTACTGAATTTTGCAAAAACCGTAAAAGAGATGTACGGAGATGAAATAAGAGACTGCACAGAAAAATTACAGAAACAGCCATTTCTTTTTTGAGTATAATATATGAAATTTATTAAAAAAAACAGGGAAGAGGAAAAGACATGAAGATCAATGTGTATGAACTGGCAAAACTGTCAGCAGAGGAAACTGCCCGGATTTTCAGGCGATCCGAGATTGATATTGAGAATTTTCAGGATGTTGTGCGTCCTGTCATCAAAGATGTGCAGGAAAAGGGGGATCAGGCCCTTGTGGAATACTGCCGGAAATTTGACAAAGTGGAAATGTCTGCCGTGAATCTGAAAGTCACAGAAGCAGAATTCCGGAAAGCAGAGCAAAATCTTGATCCGGCCATCAAAGAAGTGATTGCGGTATCTGCCAAAAATATCCGCAAATTCCATGAATCCCAGATGCCCGAAGAAATGTGGTTCACCCAAATCAGCAAAGGCATTATGGCAGGGGAAAAAATCACACCTGTAACTTCTGTGGGAATTTATGTTCCGCGCGGCAAAGGATCATTTCCATCGGTTATGCTTATGCTCTGCATTCCCGCTGTGATTGCACAGGTTCCCAAAGTGATTGTCTGCACCCCGCCCACTGCGGACGGAGGAGTGGATGATGCCTCTCTGTTCACTGCGCAACTGTGCGGAGTGAAAGAGGTTTACAAGGTCGGCGGTTCTCAGGCCATTGCAGCAATGGCATTTGGAACCCAGACCATTCCCAAAGTCAGCAAGGTCATCGGCCCCGGCAATGCCTATGTTTCCGCAGCAAAACGCCTGCTTTACGGCAAAATTGATGTGGGAACACCGGCAGGCCCCAGTGAATCCATTATTCTGTGCGATGAAAATGCGGATGCGCAGATTGCAGCCATTGATCTGCTTATTGAAGCCGAACACGGGCCGGATTCCACTGCGCTGCTGGTCACGCATTCCAAAGAACTGGCAGAAAAAGTGGAAAAACTGCTGCCGGATCTGGTGGACAATCTGCCGGAAGAGCGGAAAAATTTCTGCCGCACGGTATTCTCCCATTTCGGGGGCATTGTGCTGACAGCGAATCTGGAAGCATCACTCCAGTTTGTCAATGATTTTGCACCTGAACATCTGGAAGTTCTGGTGGATGAACCCATGTCTGTACTTGCGGAAATCAAAAACGCGGGAGAAATTCTGCTTGGCCCGTATACTCCTATTACCACAGGAAATTTTTCTCTGGGTGTCAATGCAATTCTGCCCACAGGCGGATTTGCCAGAACCTTTTCCTGCGTAACAGTCTTTGATTTTCTCAAGCGTTCTTCCATTGGATATATGACAAAAGAGGGATATGACAGCATCAAAGACACAGCCAGAAAATTCGCTGAATACGAAGGCTTTCCCGCACATGCCAATGCCATAAAACTGCGGCCTTTTTAAATTCAGCGCGGAGCCAATTGTGTATTCAGGAGATACAGATGTCAGTGAAAATCTGGTCAGTCTGGCGCAGAATGCAGATATAAAGATCTGTGAAGGCTCATTGCCGGATGCCATAAAGGTTCCGGGGCATCTGACACCTTCACTGGCCGGGCAGATGGCCACGCAGGCAGGAGTGAAAAAACTGGTGCTGACACATTTCTATCCCCAGTGCAATGATGCAGATATTGTGTCTGAATGCCGGAAAACTTATGCCGGGCCTTTGGTGCTGGCAGAGGATCTGATGCGGATGTGAATAACAGCAGATTGCTTTCCCATATTTCATATTAATTCACATTAGGCACGAAAGTTGGTATACAGAATTTGGCAGTGGGTTATACCAATTGACAAATCTGTTTTTGACCAAAAGAGTTAAGCAGGTCAACACAGCTTTCAGGTATAAAATTTTCAGAACAACCGGATTTTTCGGAAAAATCCGGTTGTTCTGAATACACGAAAAATTTTTGTTTGCCTGCTTATGGCATCTGCAAACAGATGTTTTGCAGTGGATCAAACCAATTGACAAATCTGTTTCTGACCGCAGAGTTTCCGCAGATACATACAGCGTTTTTTTTTCTGGACAAAACAAATGTTTAAAAAAGGATCAACGGATTTGATCCGCTGTCAGGATTTGCAGAACTGTGTGAGAAACTCTGGCGGAGTATGGAACAGAGAACAACTTTTCAAAAACAATACGAAAGTCAGATTTTTTATGCTGGAGATAGAACTGGATCTCAGAAAACACTGCATTGAAACTGCTGCAAAACGCCTTCACAGCCGCCTTATTTCCGAATATTTCCGAAAAAAAGGGAACGATGCGGAATCAGAGGAAAAACTGGTTCTGCTGCAAAAGGCCCTGATGTGTTTTGATTTTTCCTCCCTGCGAACCGTCAGCACAGAGCTGGCGGGGAAAAGCAATGCCCGGATCACTCTTACAGACAATGGCGGCAGTATTCCGGGTATCTGCATAGACGGCTGCCCCGTTGATACAAAGCACTGCATCAGGAAGCAAAATGGCTCATAAACATAAAAAACAGGGCATAAAGATAATACCAATTTCATTTCACCGGAGCCAGTTCCACAATCCACTGTTTTACCAAAGGAACTTCCACGCTGTATTTCCCTTCGGTTTTGCTTAGGACTTTGAGTTTCACCATCTGCGCCAGGGCTTTCTGTATGTTTGCGGCTGTATCAGGAAAACTCAGGGGTGTTTCTGACAGAGCAATCTGCCGTAAGATTTCCTGTCCGTCTTCGCCTGCCATTTCATCCCATACATTGCGGAAATAGGGTTCGCCCTGGTGCAAGGCACGGATTACCGCTTTTTCCAGAATTTCAGCATCCGCCAGTTTTGTTTTTGCAAGATTGGCTTCCTCCACAATGGCAGAACAGACAAGCTGCACAAGATAGGGATGGCATTGGGTCATGTCCCAGCCCTTTCACTGTCCATTCGCTTAAATTTTATTAATATCATGAATTAATTTCCAAAAAGCTGT
>CAZHPS010000399.1:0-6649 GCA_964534335.1 uncultured Desulfobacterales bacterium | reverse complement strand
TATATCATTGAAAGAAAAAAACAGCAATAAAAAAATCAACGGCGTAACATCAGCTGTTTTATATGAAGATCTGATGTTACGCACCATATACCATTACTTGAAACATTTCGGTTATAAAATACCGCATTCGAAAGGGTTGCCTCAGCCACGAATAACACGAATATGCACGAATGCACAAACCATAATTCATGTAATTCGTGTCATTCGTGAAATTCGTGGCTGTACCATCAAATCTTCTGAGTAATGGTATAGTCATACCGGCAAAAGCCGGTATCCGGAACCAGTTGAAATAAATGGATTCATGCTTACACGGGAATGACGTGAAAAAGAATAATTTCCTGATTTCTGAAAGGGCTGCGTAACATCAGTAAATTTTGCCGGTTCATGGTGCCGGAGATTTACTCGGCACACACTTTGTTTTTCCTATGCTCTCCGGCCAGACCGAGATAGACATTCGCGGGAACCTGCAGAACATCCACAATATCGGGTTTGAGTTCCTTTTTCAGGGAAGCCGGTATGCCTGTGACCAGATGAAAGGGGCCGACCTCCCGGCCTTCCGGAACCACTGCATTGGACCCGACAATGGAGCCTTTGCGGATCACCGCTCCGTTAAGCACTGTGGAATGAATGCCAATCAGACAGTTATCCTCCACTGTGCAGCCGTGAACAACCGCATTATGGCCGACCGTTACATTATCCCCGATCACTGTGGGTTTGCCCTCATCTGCATGAAGTGTGCAGTTGTCCTGAATATTGGTGTTTTTGCCAATAATGATGGCATCCGTATCTCCCCGTATTACTGTATTGTACCATACACTGGAGTTGTCCCCGATCTCCACATTTCCGATGATGGTTGCATTGAGTGCAATAAATACGTTTTTACCGATAACAGGTTTTTTTCCCTTGCATTCCAGTATCATTTCCTGTTTTATCCTCCTTCGTTCATTTAACCTGCCTGTTTTTCATTTTTCTCAATATTTCCGTTCACTTTTAATTTTATCACTTCCATGCTCTCCAAACCGTCATTGTCCACAACTTTTACACCTATGCAGTGGATTCCTGCTTTGAATTTGTGAATCTGTCTGCCTTCTTTGTCTCTGAGTATCTCAGGTCTGAATATCGCTTTTTCCTCATTGTAATTCCAGTCCCATGCGTAAAATTCAACACCGGATTCTGATTCACCTTTTGCAATAAATTCTATTTCCCGCAGGTCTTTTTTGTCTGTTCCCAAATCATGAAACACAACCGTCAGTACAGGTTTTTTTGCAATGGGAACAATTTCATCAACTCTGACAAGTTCTATGATGATATTTTCTTCGTTTTTCAGTCTTGCAGCTTCCTGAACTGCCCCTTTGCCAAAACTGAAGGCAATGATAACGCCGACTGACGCTCCAGCTTCCCTGTTTTTTTCAAACAGTGTTTTATCATAGCGTTTACATGCAGAGAGAAAATTGTCAATCACATTTCTGCCGATGTTGTCAGAGCGTTTCACCTGAAGCGGCTTTCCTTCTTTTGTTTTTCCGTCTGTGCCAAAATCACTTTTCTGCTTTGTGTTTGCAAATCCGCCGTACTGACCGATAATCCATGTTTCAAAATCAAAAGCGTCTTTATAACGCAGAGTGTCATAATCGTATTTGTGCAGTTGGACAACAAAGGGTTTTGAAAACAGGGTGCTTTGCCGGTTGAGCCGCATTTCACTCACTTTGATGGCAGATACAGACTGATCAATGCCAATCCACTGACGCTCCAGTCTGTCCGCAACCGCAACCGTTGTGCCTCCGCCGACAAAAGGATCCAATACAATATCATTTTTATTGGATGCACAGTTGATGATTCTTTCCACCAGTGCTTCAGGTTTCTGCGTGGGATAACCGATGCGTTCCCTGTTGTATGACTGTATTTCTGAAATATCCGTCCAAATATCTGAAATATATTCTCCTTTCATTTCATCCAAATATCTTTTCAATCTGGGGACACCATTTTTTGAAAACACAATTATTCCTTTTTTCAATCCTTCATCTATTTTCTCCTGTGTCCAAATCCAATGTTTGTTTTTAGGCGGTTCGAGAACGCCATATTCACCAAAACAGCGTGCTTCCCCCTGACCCTGCTGTGTAAAATTGTCAAGTGTAAAAATTCTGCCTGTATTTTGTTCCACCCTGTTGAAATGCTTCGGCATGTTCATTTTTGAGTAAGGCTTAACCTGCTGATTGAATACAAATTTGTCTGTTTTTGAGTATGCCAGAATCGAATCTTTTGTTTTACTGAAAAAAGAACTCTGTGCTTTCATTGACTGTGTTCTTTGCCAGATGATTTCATTTCTGAAATTTTTTTCTCCAAAAATTTTGTCAAGAATATAGACTCTGATATAAGCGTTGGCGTGCCAGTCACAGTGCAGAAAAATGGAACCTGCTGATTTCAGAACCCGGTGCATTTCCGCAACCCGCTCTTTCAGCCATGCAATGTAATGATCAATTCCGCCTGACCAGCGATCCTGAAAACTTCTGCTTTCACCGGCATCTCCCCAAATCACTTCATAATTTCTGTTTGAAAAAAACGGGGGATCAAGATAGATTAAATCAATGCTTTCCGCGTCAATTTTTTTCAGTGCCTCAAGACAGTCGCCCAAAATCAGTTGGTTCATTTTCCTCTTTCATGCCTCAGTCAGGTTGACTATCATAAAAGTATTTCGAACAGTCCGTAATTCTGCAATAGCCCCAGTTAATCTATCCTATTGACAATTTTAAGGTTATCCAGTTTGTACTGCCTGATAATATGCCTGACAGCAATGTTAATCTGATCCGGAGATTGATTCTCATCGGCAATTTTATGCTTTATCCTGCATTTTTTTAATCAGTTCTTCTATTTCTTTGATAAGTAAAGTAAAATTTTCTCCTGTAAAACGCATATTCGGTGCCGGAATCCGATTATGCTTCATATCCGGATGGATATGTTTATGGTGAGGATCGGTGCTTCGGAGCGTATGATCATCAGGATGTGGCTGAGAATCATACCAGTACAGTTTTTCCTTTTCATGCCATACTTCGTAACCATACCAGTCTATTACAGCAGGTAATCTCTGCCAGAGAATACGTTCACGAACTGTCAGCCGGATTCCATGTTCAAAAAACAGTTCCCCAGCCACACGACCAAGCGATATACCTTTCCTCACAAAAGTGAGTGTGGAACGGCACACAGAAGGAAAATGGTCAGACAGGGTGTACAGAAACAACTCGTAATCTTCAGGAGTACGCAAATGATTCATCATGCGGCCACTCTTATCAGCCCTCTCAGACTGTGAGGATATTCCTGAAATTTTTCCAGTTCATTGCGATACTCAGCCTGACGGGTCAGCCATGTTCTGTAAATACTTGCCCACTCTCCGAAATCCAGAACCCATTGATCATCTTCCGGTTCTTCTCCGCTGGCATATGCTGCATAAAATACTTCTGAGCGGATTCCGTATCTGTGCTCAAATTCCAGCAATTCTTCTTCCAGTGCATGAATATCTGCCAGAATATCATGTAATTTCATATTATTGTCCCTTATAATGCAGCTTTGGCATTTTTATATCAGTATCACCGCTCCGGTAATCAGAATATTCACCAAAGACACCGGAATCAGCACTTTCCAGCCGAATTCCATCAACTGATCATAGCGCAGACGCGGCAGGGTTCCCCGTATCCATATCATTACCAATGTTACAAAAATAATTTTCACCAGCAGCCAAAGTGCGGGATGCAGAAAAGGGCCTCTCCATCCACCGAGGAAGAATACAGCCACCAGCGCGCCCAGAACCTGCATGTGGACATATTCACCAATGAAAAAAAGTCCGAAACGCATACCGCTGTATTCTGTGTGAAATCCTGCGCCCAGTTCGTTTTCCGCTTCCGGCAGATCAAAGGGAATACGCTTGCTTTCTGCCATTGCACTGATGACAAAAATGATAAAAGACACAGGCTGTATCAGGAGATAGGGATAATTTGCCTGTGCATTGACAATATCCACCAGACTGAAGGAACCCGCAAGCATAACAATGGGAATCAAGGAAAGTCCCAGAGACAGTTCATAACTGATCATCTGGGCCGCTCCCCGAATGCCGCCCAATAATGCAAATTTGGAATTGGAAGCCCAGCCGCCCAGTGCAACGCCGTAAACGCCCAGAGAAGACAGTGCAAATACATAGAGCAGAGCCACATTCATGTCTGAAATGACCATAGGAATTTCCCTGCCATACAGCGTAATGGTGGGGCCGAATGGCACAACAGCGAACATGAGCAGGGCAGTTATTGCAACCACGCCGGGAGCGAGCATGAAAATCATGCGATCCGCCGCTTCCGGAATAATATCCTCTTTGCAGAGCATTTTGACTGCATCTGCAATGGGTTGCAGCAGGCCAAATATTCCTGTACGGTTAGGGCCAAGGCGCACCTGCAGCCGTCCCAGCAGTCTGCGTTCCGCCCATACCAGATAGGCTGCCACAAAAAGCAGAACCCCCAGAACCAGTCCCATTTTTACAAGCATAACAACAAATCCGGCAATCCATGTCAGCATGATTTTATCCTTTATAGTAGCACAAGCATCCTGCTTGTGAACTGTTTCATTTAGCGCAGCACAAGCATACTGCTTGTGGATTTATTTTGCACACGGTGTACTTGCACTACATTTTTGAAATCTGATTGGCCTGAATTCTTATCTTTCCAGTTCCGAAAATCTGCCAGCAAATCTGTCTGCTCCGGGGCAGAATCAGCACGCCCTGAGCCATGTTTTCACATATTTTCAATGGAATCTGCAAACAGCCGCTTTCTGTTGTAATTTTCACCAGATCCTGCTCTGAAAATCCGCAGGAAAGAGCATCTCCGGACTGCATATATAAACAGGGAGACTCTTCCAATTCCCGCAGACAGGAAGAATGCAAAGACAATTCTTCTGTTCCGAAAATCCGATCTGTGAGAAGCAGCGTAAACCCCTGTTCCTCTTTTGGCAAATCAGACGGCCAGTTGGATGAAAAACAGTCAGTCGGATGCAGATTCACGCGAATGCCATCTTCCGGCAGATTCTCCGGAACTTCCCTTATGAATTGCATTTCAGCAGAAACATTCGCGCAAAATGCCAAAAGAATTTCATTGGCAGATTTCACATCACTGCCCGGAATCTCATGGTGAAATTCACGCGGGGGATGATTGCCCTTTCCAACTTCTGCAATGGGAATTCCGCGTTTGAAAGATTTGGGCATCTGCTGCATCCGGCCTTCTGAATTGACAAAGGTTCCGCGGCTTTCAAAAACCGTCTGAACAGGGACAAAAATATCGGCACGCCGTGCAGAGGAAGAATCCAGATAATCCATGACTATCAGCAATTCCAGTTTGTCCAATGCCTTTTCCAGCCGCTTTTGATCCGGATAAAAATGGAAGGGATCATTTTCCACCAGCAAAAGGGATTTGATTTTGCCCTGTTCAATATCTGTGATAATCTGATCAAAAGAATATGCAGAATCAGATACAATTGCGGCTCCAAAAGCATTGGCACCGGGCATGGTGTAAAACAATCCTGCCTGTTTTTTGACTGACTGGAGAAGACGTGCAAAATCCGCAGTCAAAGCAGGTGTTTCTGCTGTTACTATTTCTGTACCGCAGATGATGACCGCTCGCTGGCTTTTCTGCAATTTGTCTGCCATTTCCCTCAGAAGATGGGAATACTCTGCGGATATAAAAGAGGAAAAATCCGGAATGGCATTGTAAAAGGCAAGGGCTTTTTCATTTTCAGCCAACTTTGAATCAACGCGTTTGCGGATCAGTTCTCCCAAATAAAAAGGCATATGTTCCGGTTTGACTGGAATATGAATGAAATCAAAGGGCATAGAAATCGGTCTGGGATCAAGAATCAGCACAGTTGCACCTGATTTCTGTGCCTGGCGCAGAGTCAGTGTCAGCATGGGCGCATCATTAAGCGGATCAACTCCCGCGATAAGAATGAAATCAGATTTTCCTATATCATGGAGAGAAACAGCAATATCAGATCCGAATTGGGAAATTGCATTTTTCACATTATTTTCAACAAGATCATTCTGGAAAAAAGCAGGGCTTTTCCAATTTTTGCTTTTGCAAATCTGCTGCAATGCACCCAGTGTTTCCAAAGAATTGCGTGCAGAACCCGCGCAGGCTGCATTGCCCCCCATCTGTTCGAGTCTGCTGACCGCTGTTTTCAGTGCCTCATCCGGTGATACGGTTTTTCCGTCCACCCTCCCATTTCGGGGTCTTTGTTCAGAATTTGCATAATAAAATCCGTAACGTCCCCTGTCGCAGATAAAATGGCCGTTGACAGATTCACTGAAACGGGCTTCCTGCCGCACCACTTCCCGGTAACGGACAGATACGGTTGTATTACATCCCAGAGAACAGTTAATGCACAATCCCGGACTTTGTTCAAAATCCCAGTGACGGCCTTTGAAACGCGAAGGTTTGTCCGTAAACACACCTGTGGGGCATATATCGCTGAGATTGCCGGAAAAGGGGCTTTTCAGTATGCCATCTGCCTGCCTGCCGAAATACACACGCGAACCAATGCCGGTCACGCCCAAATCACGGTATCCGGTGATTTCCCGGTAATAGCGCACACAGCGGTAGCACTGAATGCAGCGGTTCATTTC
>CAZHPS010000398.1:0-6660 GCA_964534335.1 uncultured Desulfobacterales bacterium | reverse complement strand
GTGTTTTTTCATTAAACGAGCCCTGCTTTGCGGATATTTTCCGGATATAAAGATTCTGATCTTCCATGTCTGCGCCTATGTCTGGATAAAAACGGATTTGGATATACGACAGAAAAGGATGATACACTTATACCGCAAAACAGACAATAGGGAAATGATGATTTTGGAAATGGGATAATTTTACAGTCGGTGCATGACCAGACTGAATTCTGGATAAATCCCTTCTCAAGAGGAGATTTTTAGGCTATTTATTAAAAAAAATATACCAAATCAAACAAACTCATTCGGACTGATCAAAATATCCCATTTGGGTAAAAATAAATTTCCTGACAGAAATTTTTCAACTGAACGCATGGCGGCCTTTGTCAGTGAAATTCCTGTTTTGTATCTTTTTTTATTAATTTTTACAAAAGGATAAATTCCTTTCCGCGTCATGCTGCCTGCCCATTTCAGCATGGTTTCAGCATCAGTCAGCTTTGTGCCATTCCAGTGTTTTTTGAGAACTCCCCAGCAGCGTTCAATCGGGTTGTATTTGCTGTGATACGGAGAATAATACAATAAATGAAGTGGTTTGGATATTTTCTTTGAAAAACTGACCATGCGGTTGAGAAACTGGGTGCGCACACCGCTGCTTTCAGGGCCGTTATCGACGTTGATCTGTATCATGGAAAATGATTTTTCCTTAATATTCAAATTATTCCAATATTTTATGAGCGTATCAGCAATGAAATCACCGGTTTTGTGTGAACTGCCGAAGCTGATATGCAGTTCACCGCTGTTTTCATTCAAAATACCGCATGGAATGTATTTTTCTCTGCAGTCAAAGTCATGATCAAGACCTTCATTGTCACCGCGTGTTTTTCCTCCGCGTGAAAAACCTCCGGTTTTTACAACTGCTTTGCAGTCCATACTTAATCTTATGATATTTTTGTTATTTTTTGACTGACAGTCTGCTTCTCTGATGTTTTCAAATATTGCATCTGTCTCTTCAATTTTTTTAAAGGCTTTGATTTCAGTATATTACGAAGACGGTATCCCATCCGGTTGAGAACTTTTGCCATATTGCTGCATGATGGAATCTGTTCATCTGCAAATCCTTTTTCTTTAAGGGCAGTTACAGCAGCTTTGGCTGTCAGACGTGTATACGCGGCGGTGCTTCGGAAAGTCGGATCCTGCTGCGAATGCTCTTCGGCAGTCTGACGCAGGATTTCAGCAGCCTCAGGTTCTCTTTTTTCCCAAAGAATCCGGCCACTTTTGGCTGACTGTGATCCGATGCAGATGATTCCTGTGCGTTTTTCACCCATCCCGGTTTCAACCGCTTTTCTGCTCCATCCGAATACTGTTTCCGCCCGCCGGATGCTTCCTCTGCAATATTTAATTGTCATTTCAGCCATATATGAACGACATTTATATCCATGCATTTTTGAGACTGCAGGACGAATATCTTCAATATAATCAGGATCTGATGATATATATACTTTCACTTTCCGCTCTTTTCTGTTTATCTTTTATTCAGCAGTTGACAGATGCCTGTACAATATAATAGAATGATATTCAAATCAAGTCAAAATCAGTCAGAATCGTTTTTTATTTGGTATATTCATTTCAATAAATAGCCTAAAAACTGCCGTCAGGCTCGGACGGCTTGGGTTTCACGGGCTTTTCGTCCGGCAGGCCGGCATGACTTTTTTGTTCACGCCAACAGCGGTCAGGAAATGACCGAGTTTTCTGGCTCATTTCATGCACAGCCTGCTTGACTTGGTAAACGGTTCGTTGGGTTCATGCTTCGGATTGCAGAAATAGCACCCGTTCGACCATTCACTCCATAACCTGAATTATTCATACACCCGGAATCTGCCCCGGGTTTCCGGATTTTTCCGGAATTTTTGAAAAAACCGGGTCGGCTGTAAGTGTCCGGCACCCCGTTCCGGTGTCTGTCTGTCATTTTTTAATGCTTATCCCCGGTGACCGGGAGCATTTATAATGACATTTCCCGAAACCGGGACGTACCTGTGCGGCTGCTGTTAAAATTTTTCTGAAATCCGGGAATTATATCATTACCGGTCACCCCGGTGCCCGCAGCATTTCAAAGATTCCGAAATTTCGGATCAGAATATCTTTGAGAGAAAATGCCTTCGAAATTCAGAATAACGGATTTGTCTCCGATGCCGGAAAGTTTCACTTCCGCTTTCGGAACCGGGACGGAAATTCCGGGAATATTTTCATTCTGAAACCGGCCGGATCTGTTCATAAAAAAATTCTCCTTTCACTGAGGGGATAGAAAACCAGGGTACAATCCGAAAACACTTTTTCGGTCTGATTCACATTAATGTGCTAATATATCATTATACTGATCCAATTTTGGTTTTCTTTGGCACGAAAATTGCTGAACTGCGGAAACATCCTTTTCCCAACCTGTTTCCGCTGAGTTTCCGGATCAAAACGGTCATTTTTTCACAATCCGGTCTGAAGGCAAAAAGTATGCCGGATAAAACCAAAATTGGATCAGTATAAATTTAATTTTTGTCTATCAATGGTTCGGTAATTTTTTCTGATTTTCAAGCTGTAAAAATATAACCTTCTGAAATCATTAAATAGCAATTTTCAGACAGGAAATTATAACATCTTGAGATAATTAAAGCAGAAATTTTTTACCGAACCATTGGTCTATATATTTATGAATAATCCAGGTTAAGAGTAACCAGAACCTTCCAATATGCAGAAGATGAGCAAACCATGATTCGCATCAACGAAATCATTGACAAAGTCCTGGAGAACAATCCGGAAGCGGATGTGAATATTATTGACCGCTCCTATATTTTCTCTGCCAAAGTTCATGACGGACAGGTGCGCCTGTCAGGTGAACCATACCTTTCCCATCCTCTGGAAGTTGCCGGAATTCTTGCGGATATGAAGCTTGATCCCGTGAGTATCGCGGCAGGTCTGCTCCATGATGTGGTGGAGGATACCCATGCCACTGTGGAAGAAATTGAACAGATGTTCGGCCCGGAAGTGGCCCGGATTGTTTCAGGCGTGACCAAACTGAGCAAGTTGCAGGCCATGAGCGCGCAGGTCCGGCAGGCTGAAAGTATCCGGAAGATGCTGCTGGCTATGGCCGATGATCTTCGGGTGATTCTCATTAAACTGGCTGACAGGGTGCACAATATGCGAACCCTTCAGTATCACCGGAAAGAGGAGAAAAAAGTAAAAATATCCCAGGAAACTCTGGATATTTATGCACCGCTGGCCTCCCGGCTGGGAATCTACTGGATCAAGCGGGAACTGGAGGACACATCCTTCAAATATGCTTATCCGGAAGAATATGCGAAAATTTCCAGTCAGGTAAGCAAGGACAGGGCAGAGCGCGAAAGTTTTATTGAACAGGTCAAAAATATGATCCGCCTGGAAATGGATGAGGCAGGCCTGAAATGCGAAGTGCTGGGGCGTTACAAACATTTTTACAGCATTTACCAGAAAATGCTTTCCCAGAATCTGGATTTTGACAATGTATATGATGTCATGGCTTTCCGGGTTATTCTGGACTCCAAACCCCAGTGTTATGAGGCACTGGGAATTCTTCATACCAAGTGGAAACCGGTTGACAACAAATTCAAGGATTATATTGGCCGTCCCAAACCCAATATGTACCAGTCCCTTCATACCACTGTCATCGGCCCTTACGGTGAAAGGGTGGAAATCCAGATCCGGACCAGGGAAATGGATCATGTGGCAAATTCCGGCATTGCCGCGCACTGGGGATACAAAGAGGGGAAACAGATTGATGAAAATATGAGCCGGAAATTCGCATGGATTCAGACTCTTGTTGAAAATCAGGCCAACATAAAGGATCCCGAGGAATTTCTGGAAAGTGTCCGCATTGACCTGTTTCCCGATGAAGTTTATGTTTTTACGCCCCAGGGACAAATCGTGTCACTGGCCAAAGGGGCCACTCCTGTGGATTTTGCCTATCAGATTCATACGGAAGTGGGCAATCAGTGTGTCGGGGCCAAAGTGAATGGCCGTATGGTTCCGCTGCGCCATGAACTGAACACCGGGGATCGGGTGGAAATCATCACCCAGTCCGATCATATGCCCAGCAGGGACTGGATCAGTTTTGTCAAAACCGTGAAAGCCAGATCACGGATCAGGCAGTGGATCAGAACCCAGGAAAAGGAACGGAGCATCAGTCTGGGCAGGGAAATGTGTGAAAAAGCGTTCCGCAAGTACAAACTCAATTACAATGACTGGGTGAAATCCGGAGATACGGAAAAGATCATATCAGATTTCAATTTCAAAACCATTGATGATCTCATTGCAGATGTGGGATACGGCAAAATCACACCGCTTCAGATTATCAGGAGACTTGTACCAAAAGTTGAAACCGAGGAGAAAAGTAATGCCACGATTTTTGATCGAATCGTGGCACGGGTGCAGAAAAAGAAAGCAGCTTCAGGCGTAAGTGTTAAGGGAATGGATGATATTCTGGTGAGATTCGGAAAATGCTGCCATCCGGTTCCCGGAGATGCGATCATCGGTTTTATCACGCGGGGCAAGGGTGTGACCGTGCATCGCTGCAACTGTCTCAATGCCATGAAACTGAATCCGGAGCGGCAGATCGAGGTGGAATGGAGTGATGATTCCAAAGAAACCTGGCCGGTCCGCATTCATATCCTGTCCTATGACCGGGTCGGGCTGCTCGCGGATCTGGCTTCCAATATCAGCAAAAGCGGGGCCAATATTGTCAATGTGCATTCCGAAAGCAGGGAGGACAATACGGTGGAAAGCATTTTTACACTGGCTGTCAGGGACACGCAGCATCTGAACAAAGTCCTTGCATCCATAAAAAAAGTGCGCCAGATTAACAAAGTGATCCGGCTGGATGCCACTTAGTGAAGTGAAATTTTCCAAAATACCGAATAATTCAGGTTTCAGTGTTCAGGTTTCGGGTTTAAGATTTCAGGAAAATAAAGCACTGAAACCCGGAACAGGCATGTCATAAATTTTCAGATCCCCAAATGCAAAAAAATTTATCTGACAGTCCATTTAGCGGTCTGTCAGGAAAATTTTCTTCCAATTCTGAAGAGAGGATTCCAAACTGAGAGTTTGGAATCCCTCAAACTGTTCAGTCTGCCCTGGCTGTTTTCTTTGCCGTTCCTTTGGGGGCTTTGATGATCAGACCTTTTTTGATGCATCTGGTGCAGGCCATCACTTTCTGCACCCTGCCGTTGCGAACTGCACGAACCCGCTGCAGATTGGGGTTGAAACGGCGTTTGGTCACATTATGGGCATGACTCACATGGCAGCCGACCATGGGTTTTTTTCCGCAGAATGCACACATTCTGGACATGATTTGATCTCCTTTGCAGTATTTTTGTATTGTATATTTTTAACAAACTGCTGATAATACACCATAGGAGCAGATATGTAAAGAACATTCTGCACAGGAACCCTCACAGATGTCTAAAATATCCTCTGACTGCCTGAAGGTACTATTTAAGAACCTTGCATATTTTTTGCCCTGAAGACACAAGATTTTACGAAGGAAATGTATACTGAAACAATTTTGGTTTACTTTGGCATGTTTTTTGCCTGACAGTCTGACGGGGAAAAATCATCCGTTTCCGGCCTGAAAAACCCTTCGGACAGACTGAAAAAGCATATTCCGGCACATACGCAATTTCCGTGCCAAACAAAACCAAAATTGTTTCAGTATATCTTCCAGTGCAGAACCCGGCAGAAATTCTGATCCCTGCCAGAGATCTTCGGATACCGGCCTGTTTTTTTCCTCTGTTTTTCCTGCATGAATCATCTCTGAAATCATTCACAGATGATTCAGACACCGCTTATTTTTTTCCCCCCTTATCCTTTTGCAGCAGTTCCTCGCACAGACCGATATAATGAAGGGCTTTTTGGTGAATGCCCACATCCGGATAATCGGAAAGCACGTTTCTGAACCGTTTGACAGCAGGTTCATACTGTTTGTTTTTGTAGTAAAAAATCCCCACATAGAATTCATGACCGGCAAGACTTTTCTGGCATTCCCTGATGTTTTTCCGGGCTTTGGCAGCATAGGGATCATCAGGATACTGTTTCACCAGACGGTTATAGGTTTCCAAAGCTTTTCTGACAACCCCCTGATCCCTGTCTATGGAATCCATCTGTTCAAAATAACAGTTTCCCATCTGAAAGATCACATAGGGCACTGCCTCATTGCGCGGATGAAGGCTTTCAAACTCTTCATAGGAGGCCACAGCCTCTTCGTATTCCTCCAGATGGTAGTGGGAATCGGCAATTTTGAGTTCTGCAAGTATGGCATATTTGCTGAAGGGATACCAGTCTCTGAGTTTTTCAAAGGATGCAATGGCCTTGCGGTAATCACGGCTTTCAAACGCATCCATGCCCTCACCGACCAGTTCATGGACGGGTTTGTCATCGGCTGTCTTAAACCATGCACAGCCGGAACATGCGAAAAAAAGAAAAGAAAACAGAATGATTTTTTTCATTGACACTTACAGAGTTCAGGTAGTTGGCAGGGCCGCATCCGCTCTGCCGGGGTTCCAGAATCCGGATACCGTTTTTCCGGCATATCCGGCGCATTTATCGACTATATACCGATACTTAAAACATTTTGGTAATTCTGCCGGGCGGATTTTAACCGCA
>CAZHPS010000397.1:356-6678 GCA_964534335.1 uncultured Desulfobacterales bacterium | reverse complement strand
CTGGAGATTGCCGGAACCCAAAAGCCGGATCTGATTGTGCTGGATCTCATGCTGCCCGGCATTGACGGGCTGGATGTGGCTGCCATACTGAAAAAGGATAAAAAAACACAGCATATTCCCATTATCATGCTCACTGCCAAAGGTGCGGAAGCCGATGTTGTGACCGGTCTGGAAATGGGAGCGGATGATTATGTTGCCAAACCCTTCAGTCCCAAAGTCCTGAATGCAAGGATAAAAGCTGTACTGCGGAGGCATGAAAAAACGCCCGGTACAAAAGGGGAAGGGATTCAGGCAGGTGAAATTAAGATAGATCCGGGCAGGCGCAGAGTCAGCATACAGGGAAATGATACAGAGCTTTCCTTTACAGAATTTGAAATTCTCAGTTTTCTGTCCCGCAGACCCGGCTGGGTGTTCACCCGTTCCCAGATTGTGGATGCAGTCCGGGGCAGCGATTATCCTGTGACAGATCGGAGCGTGGATGTTCAGATTGTGGGACTGCGGAAAAAACTTGGGCCATGCGGCCATTATATTGAAACCGTCCGGGGCGTTGGATACCGGTTCAGGGAGATGTGATGAAAAAATACAAACCTTTGTTCTGGCGTCTGTATCCTTCCTATCTGCTGCTGGTGATATTTTCCCTGTTCGCGGCAGGTATTTACACTGTGGTGGCAGTGGAAAATTTTTTTCTGCATCAGACAGGTTCTGATCTGCAGGCCCGTGCCCGGCTTCTGGAAGGGGATATTTCGGCAATGATTTCCCCCCTGAACCAGGAAGCCATTGATGCCCTGTGCAAAAGCGCGGGAAAACGATCCGCTACGCGTATCACCGTTGTTCTTCCCGAAGGCCGGGTCATCGGGGATTCTGAAGAGGAACCCGGTAAAATGAACCGGCATTCGGATCGTCCGGAAATTGTGAAGGCCCTGGCCGGAGAAACAGGAATTTTCACCCGTTACAGTGAAACCCTGCGTCAGAACATGATGTATGTGGCCGTACCTGTCCGTTCGGAAAACCGTACTTTGTGCATCATACGCACAGCCATATCTTTGGACAGTATCAATAAAAAACTTTCCGGCATTCAGCACCGCAGCATTAGTATGGGGCTGATGGTTGCATTGATGGCAGCGGCCATCTGTTATTATATCAGCCGCCGCATCAGCAGCCCCATTGAGGAAATGCGCAAGGGAGCCGAGGCATTCGCAGCAGGCAATCTGGAGTACCGGCTGCCCATACCCAAATCACGGGAAATGGTCATGCTGGCCTCTGCCATGAACCGAATGGCTGCTGATCTCAATGATCGGATTCAGACTGTTATCCGCCAGCGCAATGAACTGGAAGCTGTGCTGTCCAGTATGCGGGAAGGCGTGGTGGCAATGGACATGGATGAAAAGATCATCAGCATCAACCATGCAGCCGCTCGGATGTTTCTCCGGGAACCGTCCAAAATCACGGGAAAAAGCATTCAGGAAGCAGTGCGCAATTCAGATCTCCACCGTTTTGTGCGCAGGGCATTGAACGGGGAATCACCCGAAGAGCAGGACATCACCTTTTACCATGAGGAGGAACGCACGGTCAGTATCAACAGTTCACCGCTGCTGGATGCAAAGGGAGAACGCATAGGCATTCTGACGGTGCTCCATGATGTGACGCGGCTGCGGAAACTTGAGACCATGCGCCGGGATTTTGCCGCGAATGTTTCCCATGAAATCAAAACGCCTCTTACGGCCATCAAAGGTTTTGTGGAAACGCTGCGCAGCGGTGCAATGGAAAAAGCAGATGAGGCAGCGCGGTTTCTGGAAATCATTGAAAAGCATGTCATCCGCCTGACCGCGATTATTGATGATCTGATGAAACTTTCGGAAATTGAGCAGAAAGGCCGTCTTGCACTGGAAAAGGGAAACCTGAAATCTGTTATCAGCAATGCAGTGGAAATGTGCCGCCCCCTGGCTGAGGAAAAAAATATCCCCGTGGAATGGGAATGCCCGGACAGTCTGGAAGGACAGATCAATGCGGCTTTCCTGGAGCAGGCCGTAATGAATCTGGCAGATAACGCGATCAAATACAGCCCGGAGCAAAGCACTGTGCATATTTGTGCAGAAAAAACAGCCGATGGAATTGTCATCCGGGTTACAGATCAGGGCATAGGCATTCCCAGAGAACATCTGCCCCGGCTTTTCGAGCGATTTTACCGGGTGGACAAATCCCGCTCCCGCAAGGCAGGCGGAACCGGTCTGGGACTTGCCATTGTCAAGCATATTGTCCTGGCCCACGGCGGATACGTAACAGTGGACAGCCGCCCCGGACAGGGCAGCACATTTGAGATTCATCTTCCGGATCGGCTGTGAGAAGTGTTCGGTTTCAGGAAATGAATCCAAAACCAATTTCCTGCACAGGAGTTAAAAATGGAATACAAATTCTGTACTGTTCTTTATGCGGAAAAAATTACAATGATGTGAACAAGCTGATAACCGCAGACGGAGTCACCCTCTGCGATGTGTGTTATGTTTTCTGCGCTGAGCAGGAGGACTGCACCGGAACCCCCAAAAATATGGAAAGCAGTGAAAACAGCAAACAAAAGCAAATTGCAGGAGGTGGATATGAACAGGGATAATCTTCACAGGCAGTACAGAACCATACAGATCATATGGGCAGCCATGCTCAGTTCACTGGCAATTTATGCGGCAGTCTGTCATCTGGCCGGAGATTCGCTGAAACAGGGAATCGGAGAGGGGATACCGCTTGATTTGATACGCAATATCCTGATAGGAGTATCCGTCTCTGAACTGTTTGCAATCCAGTTGATAAGAAAACAGATTCTTACTTTACAGAAAGGCATGGGACAGCAGAATGTTATCCGTAAATATCTGCTGGCCTCGGTCATATCCTATGCTGTATGCGAAAGCATAGGGATATTCGGACTGGTACTGTATTTTCTCGGCAGCACTGAGGAAATCCTTTATTCTTTTATAGGTATGTCCGCTCTCGCCATGTTTTACCACCGGCCGGTATATGAGGATTTGGAAGATTTGGTGAAAAAAGGGCAGTAATACCAATTCGCCATTGATTCTATAGCTTTTAAGATAATTATTTCGGAGTAGGTTGGGGTGAACGGAGTGAACCCCAACTGAATCAGGATGTTGGGGTTCACTCCGTTCACCCCAACCTACAGGAAACCCCAAAATTATTTTCTTAAAGCCTATATAAAATATAACTTTGGGAGGCAGTTAATGAAAGAAAAACAGGTCAGAACCCATGTGATTGTCAGGGGCCGGGTGCAGGGCGTCTGCTTCAGGGCTGAAACACAGAAAGCAGCTCAGTATTACGGTGTGACCGGATGGGTGCGGAACAGAAAAGACGGAACAGTGGAAGCCGTATTTGAGGGGAATGAAAACAGTGTCGTTTCTATGCTGGAATGGTGCAGAAAAGGCCCGCCCCGCTCCCTGGTGGAAAAAACAGATGTAACCTGGGAGAATTACACCGGCGAGTTCAGTCAGTTCAGAATTGCCTGGTGAAAAAAAAGGCGTCCCGCATCACTGTGCTGAACGCCATGTTTTTTTTCAGGATACCGGAATCAGACAGCATCTTTGAGTTTTTTGCCGGGTTTGAATTTCACCACATTGCAGGCCTTGATCTTGATCTCTTCTCCGGTCTGGGGGTTGCGTCCCTTGCGGGCTTTGCGCCGGACTTTTGAGAAAGTGCCGAATCCCACCAGAGTGACCTTGCCTTCTTTCTTCTTCAGAGCCTCGATGACGCCATCCATGAAAGATTCCAATGCCTTTGCGGCATCTGCTTTGGTAATTCCCGTGTCTTCTGCTATCTTTTCAACCAGTTCAGATTTTGTCATTGTTCCTTCCCCCTTGTCTTGAGTTGTCAGGTTCCTGCCACTATGTCCTTTTTTTAAGGTCAATACAGGACATTATTTTCAATGTCAACATAAATCCGCATGTATCAAGACTTTTTTTTGTTTTTTCTGCTGTCAGCCCCTTTCCTGACAGGGATTGGGCAGGTTTGTCTGTAATAAAACCTTTGGTATCAACTGAAGAGAGCATCTGTAAACCGGACCGGATCAAATCGCTGCAAATCATCCACCTGCTCACCGACTCCGATATAACATAAGGGAATATTCAAAGTATCACAGATACTTATAACAACACCTCCTTTGGCTGTTCCATCCAGTTTGGTCAGGATAAGACCGGTAATCCCCATGGCTTCATTGAACATCCTTGCCTGGGACAGGGCATTCTGGCCGGTTGTGGCATCCAGTACCAGCAGGGTTTCGTGGGGCGCATCCGGAATCACCTTTTCCACAGCCCTGCGGATTTTTTTCAGTTCCTCCATCAGGTTTACCTTGGTGTGAAGCCGTCCGGCCGTATCCACAATCACAACATCCTTTCCTCTGGACACCGCTGCTTCCACAGCGTCAAAAGCCACTGCTGCGGGATCCGCGTTATCCCGGTGCTTCACAATATCTGCTCCGGCCCTTTCAGCCCAGATGACAAGCTGCTCCACAGCGGCTGCACGGAAAGTGTCTGCCGCAGCTATCATCACCTTTTTTCCCTCATTGCCAAAACGCGCTGCCAGTTTCCCTATGGTTGTGGTTTTTCCCACGCCGTTGACTCCGATGACCATGATGACATGGGGTTTGTGCCTGTTTTCCAAATCCGTGTCCGGTTTTTTCATGAGTTCACGGATTTCTGTTTTCAGCACCTGTTTCAGTTCTGCTGCATTGGAAATTCTGGCAGATTTCTTTCCCACCTTTTCCATCAGTTTCATGGTGGTCTGAACTCCCATGTCTGATGTGATCAGCAGCTCCTCGATTTCTTCCAGCAGAGCTGCATCCACTTTTCTTTTGCCCCGGAACAGATCATCAATATCTGTGGTCAGCACTTCGCGGGTTTTGGAAAGCCCTTTTTTCAGACGGCTGAACAGTCCTCCTGATTTGTCTTTATCGGGTTTTGTATCCGTCTTTGTCTCAGGCATTGCATCAGCCCCTGCTTCCTCTGTCTTTCTCTCCGCTTGGGGTTCCGGTACAGAAACAGATTTTTCCATACTGATTTCAACTGTTTCTCCGCTTTCCACAGCTTCAGGCATTGCCTGCTCCGGCTGCGGAGATTCTTCCAATGTATCCTGTTTTTTCTTTTTTCTGCCAAACCAGGCCATTAAATCAATCCTCCCTGTATTATTTTTCCGCTTTCCTTATGCCAAAAATTTCTTCCACAGAGTCCGCATCCAGAATGCGGTCACTCCATATTTCCAGATCTTTCCGGTCAGCATTTTCCATCCGGTTTTGTGCCCATGCCGGTATCTGCCGGAAACGCCGCACAAGCAGCCGTTTCAGCAGGGAAAGTTCCCCCAGGGGAATTCCCCGGGAAACCCCTATCTGAATGCCTTCCTCACGCGCCATCTTCATCAGTCCCATAATTTCCTCCTTATTTCTGCTTTTGGAAAGATATTTCTCCCTGTATTCCTGAAAACCCTTTTCATCAAGATTTGCATAGCAGTCCACAAAATCAATATACTTGAGACGTTTTTCCGTGTCCGGCTCCAGTTCCACAAGTCCTTCCTGTGCATTGGCGTAGACTGCAATGCGATCCTGTTTTCTGCACTTCATGTTCGGCAGATTCAGGCGGGCCACAATGTTGCGGCTTTCCATGTGCTTTTCAGCCGGAATTTTCCGGAGATCGCAGGCTATGAAGCGGAAACTCAGATAAGTGCCGTGATCCCCGCCTATTTTCAGTTCCTTGGGATATTTGCCGGAATGCAGAAAAATGACCACAGGCACAATCCGGTCTGTGCCGAAAAACTCGGCCAGACTCAGGCAGTAATGACCGAGTCGATGGATGGAAAACCGGGCAGCTCTGCTCTCCTCCTCAAAATTGAACACAACAGCCTTGCGTCTGCCGTCAGGCCATTCGGCCAGAAGCGGTGTGTCCAGTTCGTGAAATCTTTCTCCCAGACGCTCTTTCAACTGTTCCTGCCGGATGGGAATAATCCGGGTGTTTTCATCAATCCCCTCTGCCTCGGCCCCGGCAAAGAATTCAAGGGAAGCACGGGGATAATCCAGAATCAGGTTCTTGAAATTCTGGTCGTGTGATGTCTGTTCCTCTTTTGTCATATTTATGTCCGTCATCTATGCAAAATCACTTTCATCAGTTTGGAATGCCTGTGTTTTTAACCACGAAACACACGAACTGCACGAAAAAAACAGGATTTGGAAAAATAAAAGTCTCTGTGTCCAAAATCGCTTTCATCAGTTGGGAATGCCTGTGTTTTTTAACCACGAAACACACGAACTGCACGAAAAAAACAGGATTTGGAAAAATAA
>CAZHPS010000397.1:0-256 GCA_964534335.1 uncultured Desulfobacterales bacterium | reverse complement strand
AAATCTCTGTGTCCTCTGTGGGTTTTTCTCTGTGTTCTCTGTGGGAAACCGAAACCCATGCACGGAAAACTGTTTCATTCACTTTCCACTGTATTTGCTACTCCGTCAAAACTCACAGAAACCACTTTGGAAACCCCTTTCTGCTCCATTGTTATTCCAAACAGGGTATCCGCGAACTCCATGCTTTTTTTCTTATGGGTAATCATGATAATCTGGGATTTTTCCCCGATAATCCGCAGCAGTTCATTGAAACGGT
>CAZHPS010000396.1:0-6679 GCA_964534335.1 uncultured Desulfobacterales bacterium | reverse complement strand
TCAGGCTCCTTTTTTTCCAAAGGCTGCGGGGTTCTCAGTTTTCCGAAAGTGAAACCTTCCGCAGTGCCGGGGATGACAGATGCGGTATCTGCATAGATTTTGTATCCGGGGGCAATGTCAAACACCACCTGAATGGTTCCGGTATTGCCTGCCGCGACCGCGTCAGGAATTGCGGATACAGTGATTTTAAAAGGTTCCTGCGGTTTTTGTCCGCTGTCTGAGGGAACAAAACCGGTCTGCCCCCAAACCGGATTCAGTGCGCTGAGGAAAAAGATCAGAAAAATCCCCAGCCCGATGCCAGACGGGCTTATACCTTTATGTTTCATGTGTCTCATTATATCTTTCTCTTATAACGTAAAATTTTTTCATTCAGGCATAAAAAATAAATCTCTTTTTCCATAATGTAAAGCACAATATTCTGATCCCTGAGTGCCGGACTGAAAGTTTGGCATTGCCCATTCCCGGATTTTGTTCCAAAACTCTGCACAGGACTGCCAGTCTTCCGGTTTGGCATTTCTCCCTGTCTGACCTGATACCGGTTCGCCATTGGTTTGATCCAATACTGTCAGTTTTTCCGCAGTTCCGTGTGTGCAAAAAACCGGTCCGCTTAATTTCTGCACTCCTCCGGATCAGTATCAGGTCAATGGAGAATCAGTATGATACCAAATCGCCATTGATTCTATACAATAAAATCATATTTTTCTGTCTGATTACAATGTATTATTTTTTTCAAAAGCACATTTTCAACGGTGATTTGGTATGAGAGTCTGTCTCAAAACAACCTGCCATAAACCCTTCCATAAACCATGATGCTTTCCAGACAAAAAATTGTACAGATTATTTTTTCACAACCCCTGACTGGTCTGTCAAATAAATTTCTTCACGTTCTTTTTGACAGAATTCAGACAGAAATCAGAAAAAAACGGAAGGTCTGTCAAATAAATTTCTTCACGTTCTTTTTGACAGCAGAGGATGCAGAGAAAGCAAATTTCTGCTTTCTCTGCCTGAACTCTGTGATCTTTGAGTTAAGGTGATTTCTGAAAATAAATATCCCGTTTCAGTTCAGGCTTGAAGATTATGCTGCTTTGCCGGGATATTATTTTCTGGAAATCACCTGAAAATTATTTGTCAGTCCGGTTTTTTCAGAGGCTGAGTTCCTTTGACCGGGCTGCCGCTGCCAGAACAGCATCTGCGATATGGCGGCGGACATTGTTGTGCTCCATAACTTTTATGGCGGCTTCCGTGGTTCCGCCCGGTGAGGTGACTTTTCTGCGCAGGCTTTCAGCAGATTCCTTTTTCACGGTCATCAGACGGGCTGCGCCCTCCACTGTTGCCAGCGTCAGCGTGACCGCATCCTCCGGTGACAGACCAGCTTCGATTCCTCCCTGTGTCATGGCTTCTATGAGATAAAACACATAAGCAGGGCCGGAACCGGACACGGCAGTCACGGCATCCAGAAGTTCCTCTCTCTCAAATTCTATGACCCTGCCCATAGACTCCAGCACAGATCTTGCCGCTGCCGCGTCCTCTGCCCCAGTATGGCGGTTTCTGACCATTCCGGAAATGCCGGACAGTACCAGCGCAGGAGTATTGGGCATGACCCGGATTATGGGCAGTCTTTTTTCCGAGATTTGATCCAGAGGTGCATACAGAATTTTTTCAATTTTTTCCATGCGGATACCTGCGGCAATGGAAATGATCAGCTTTCTTTTGGGAACCGCATATCCGGAGGAACCCGCGATCTGCTCCAGAACCTGGGGCATCTGCTGGGGTTTGACGGCCAGCACAATTATGTCACATTCCGAAAAAAGCCCTGAATTGTCTGTCATAAGCGAAACGCCATAGTTTTGCCTGAGCATGTCCAGACGCGGCTGGCTGACATCCGTGACAAAAATGCTTTCCGGATGGAATATCCTGCCGCTGACCAGCGCGCCGATAATGGCCTCACCCATATTGCCTCCGCCGATAAAACCGATTTTCCCGTATTCTCCTGCCATACTTCTCCTTTCTGCTGCTTATCAAAAGATTCAACATTATTATAACTGACACCCGAAGCCGGAACCTGATACTTTTTCATATAAACAGGGAAATAACTTGACTTATTTTCCGAATCTTTTTAATTTAGGATTTACACGGCTGATTTTTAAATCTTTGAATTTATTAAGTGTGCAAAAAAACCGCATGAAATGAAAAACAAACAGTTATATTTCAACTGCGTAAGTCCTGCCGGTTTTTGCATTTGGAAAAACCGTGTCCGGGGCGGTATTTTTGCCATATTAACTTAAAAAAGGATGTTTTTCAAATGTTTATCATCGGAAATTTTCTGATCGCTGTCGCCACTGTGGCCGATTATGTCCTGGTTCTTTATATGTGTGTAGTGGTGGCCAGGGCGGTTCTGTCCTGGGTCAATCCTGATCCCTACAATCAGATCGTCCGAATTATCCACAGTATCACAGAACCGCTTCTTTATCAAATACGTTTGAGAATTCCCGTCTTTTATGGGGGTATAGATTTTTCTCCCATTATTGTTTTTCTGGGAATTATTTTTTTACGGATATTTCTGGTCAGCAGCCTGCTCGGACTGGGCAGATCCATGCTGTAAACTTTCTTGAAGGATGAATAGAAATGGCAAAAATTGATGCTTTTTTCAAGCTGATGAACGATCAGGGTGCTTCTGACCTTCATCTGGTTTCCGGTCAGCCCCCGGCCCTGCGCCTGCGGGGGGAGATTGAGCGGGTCAAATACAAGATTCTGGAAAATGACGAACTCAAGGCTATGCTGTATGAAATCGCGCCGGAAGACAAGATCAAAAAATTTGAGGAAACCGGAGATGTGGATTTCGGGTATGAAATTCCGGGGCTTGCCCGGTACCGTGCCAATTTTTTCATGCAGAAATACGGGTGTGCGGCTGTGTTCCGGGAAATTCCCAGCACCATTCTGACCGCAGAGCAGTTGGGTTTGCCGCCGGTCATTCCCAAACTGGCCGGACTGCCCAGAGGACTCGCTGTTGTCACCGGGCCTACGGGCAGCGGCAAATCCACCACACTGGCGGCCATTGTGGATACGGCCAACAAAACCCGTAAAGATCACATTCTTACGGTGGAAGACCCTGTGGAGTTTGTGCATGTGAGCCAGAACTGCATTGTGAACCACCGGGAAGTGGGACTGCACACCAAGTCTTTCCACGCTGCACTGAGAGGAGCTCTCCGGGAAGACCCGGACATCATTCTGGTGGGGGAAATGCGGGATTTGGAAACCATTGCCCTTGCTGTCGAGGCTGCGTCCACCGGACATCTGGTTTTCGGAACTTTGCACACCAGCAGCGCAGCCAAAACCGTGGACCGTATCATAGAGGTTTTTCCTTCCAGTGAACAGGCCCAGATCCGTTCCACTCTGGCAGACGGTATCCGGGCCGTTATAGCGCAGGTGCTTTTCAAAAGGGTTGATGTCAAAGGACGCTGCGCTGCCCAGGAAATCCTTATCGCCACCCCGGCCGTGCGAAACCTGGTGCGGGAAAACAAGACCTACCAGATCAACTCTGCCATCCAGACCGGCAAGAAATACGGGATGGTGCTTTTGGATGACGCTATTATGGATCTGCTGGAAAAACGGAAGATTGGAGCGGATGATGCTTATATGAAAAGCAACGACAAAGCAAGATTCCGCCCTTTCCTCAGAAATCCGCCCAGTGATTTTACGGACGCATAAAAAGGGGGCAGGGTGGACCGATAACGGGTTTCGGGATTGATACGGTTATTATACCGATACTTAAAACATTTTGGTAATTCTGCCGGGCGGATTTTAACCGCAGAGTAACACAGAGTTTCCGCAGAGTAACACAGAGTTTTTCTGTGCGGAATTCAGATATGAATCTGAACCTCTGCAAATGTTTCAAGTAATGGTATAGGATGAACCGTACAGGATTTGAATATATGCAGAGCCCGGAATTCTGAGACAGGAACATGAACAGGAGGAATTTATGAGAAAACCGGAAATTGACCATATTCTCACCCGGATGCTGGATGCCTACGGCAGTGTCTCGGATTTGAACATTACCGTGGGCAAGCCCTTTCAGGTGGAAAGTGCGGGGCAGTTGGTTCCTGTGGATATTGATCCGCCCTTTGAGGAACTGACACCGTTTCAGACAGAAATATTTGCTCTCAACCTGATCAACCGGGATCGGCGTCTGACCGAAACCCTGATTAAGGAAGGCTCCTGCGACTCTTCCTATGAACTGCCGGGCAAGTCCCGGTTCCGTGTCAATATCTTTGCCCAGCGTGCCAAATATTCCATTGTTCTCCGGAAACTGGAAACCAAAATTCCCACACTCCAGGATCTGAGTCTGCCGGATGCGTTTGCCAAAATGACCAAGGAGAAAAACGGGATTATCTTTGTCACCGGGTCCACAGGCAGCGGCAAATCCACATCTCTGGCTGCGGTTCTCAATGAGATCAACGAATCCATGCCTGTTCATGTGGTGACTTTGGAAGACCCTGTGGAATATTCCCATCCGCACAAAAAAGCAACCTTTAACCAGCGGGAAATGGGCAATGATTTTGATACCTTTATCAACGGTCTCCGGGCCGCTCTCCGCCAGGGACCCAAGATAATTCTTATCGGAGAAATGCGGGACAGGGAAACAGTGGAAATCGGCATGAGCGCGGCAGAAACCGGGCATCTGGTGGTCAGCACCCTGCATACGGTGAATGCAGGTCAGAGTATAGACCGTGTGGTGGGCATGTTCTCCATTGAGGAGGAAAAACAGATCCGCATCCGTCTGGCCGGAACCATCCGCTGGATCGTGTGCCAGCGTCTGCTGCCCAGGGTTGGCGGCGGCAGAGTGGCTGCATTTGACATTCTGGGCAACAATCTCCGTTCCCGTGAGGCCATTCTCAACGGAGAAAGTGAAGGCAAAACCTTTTATGACATACAGGAGGCCAGCAAGGCATTTGGCATGACCACGTTTGACAGTTACAATATTGAACTGTACAAAAAAGGTCTGGTCACAGAGGAAACCGCACTGGCATATGCCAGCCGGAAAGCAGTGGTCGGACGCGGAATTGACACAGTCAAGAGCAAACGGGGGGAAACCACATCAGATATTGACAATCTGGAGCTGGCATCCAAAGACTGAAAAAACGGGGAAGAGTATGGATATTGTATGTGAACACTGCAGCAAAAAACTGAGCATACCGGATGAAAAGATTCCCAAAGGAAAAACAGTTGCGATTTCCTGTCCGGGATGCAAAAACAAAATTTCTGTGAATTCCCAGAATGGGGCTCCGCCACCCGCAGCAAAAGCGGCTCCGGCTCCGCCGGAAAAACCCGCTGCAAAAGCGGAACCTGCCCCAAAATCTGATGATTCCGGAGCTCCGGCATCAGCAGGGGATGACAGTGCGCCCGCAGGCAATCCCTTTGAATTTCTGCCGGAAGGAGCGAAAACTGCGATGATATGCGAAATGAATACGCAGATTCGCGGCAAAATCAGGCAGGCAATGGAAAAGCTGAATTATCATATCCTTGAGGCTCCATCTCCCAGGGATGCACTGCGGGAGATGCGCTATCATACTTTTGATCTGATTGTCATCAACGAGCTTTTCGGCACACGTGATCCGGATATGAATCACATCCTCAAATACCTGAGCCAGCTCATGATGATCACACGGCGCAATATATTTGTGGCGGTTCTTTCCGAACGGTTCCGCACCAGTGACAATATGCAGGCATATAACAAAAGCGTGAATCTTATCATCAACCTCAAAGATATGGATCGCTTTGAAACCATTTTGGAACATTCCATCAAGGATCATGATTCCTTTTACCGGACATACAAGAGTCTGTTTAAGGAAATCAAGGGCTTGTAGATTGCAGGCAGATTTGGGGTATATATGAAATATCCCTGCACAGGCGTGATACTGGCCGGAGGGCAGAACTCCCGTTTTTCCGGCAGGAACAAGGCATTGCTGGAGATTGGGGGAACGCGCATTCTGGATCGGATCTGTGATGTATTCGCAGACCTGTTTGAGGAAATCATCATTGTGAGCAATGATCCTTTTTCCTGTGCGGATCGGGATCTGCTCATTGTCACGGATATTTTTCCTGTGCGCAGTTCCCTGACCGGCATTCACACCGGGCTTTTTTCCGCAGCACGGGATAAAGTGTTTTTCACGGCATGTGATGCGCCTTTTCTGAAAAAAGAGCTGGTGCAGACTGTGCTGGATCATATGGATGATCGCTTTGATGTGACTGTGCCGGAGACCGCAGCAGGCTTTGAGCCTTTGTGCGCGGTTTATTCCAAAACCTGCCTGGATGCGGTTTCCCGGCATCTTTCAAGGGGCGAGTATAAAATCCGGCTTCTTTTCCGCAGGCTGCGGGTGCGGACAGTGGGAGAAAAGGTTCTGCGGGAAAAGGATCCGGATCTGCTGTCTTTTTTCAATGTCAACACACCGGAGGATTTGGAAAAAGCACTCAGACTTGCAGATGCAGGCAGTGGATACGGCTAACGCCGTTCCATTGAATTTGCTGTTAGCTGCGTTACAGAAAAAACACATTTAAAAAAATGAGTATGCAGATATGGAACAATGGAAAAACAAACTCTATTACGGTGATAATTTACAAATTCTCCGTGAATATATTCAGGATGAAAGTACAGACCTGATTTACCTTGATCCGCCATTCA
>CAZHPS010000395.1:0-6715 GCA_964534335.1 uncultured Desulfobacterales bacterium | reverse complement strand
CGGAATGCAAACCGGAGGAGTGCAAAAATTAAGCGGAGCGGTTTTTTGCACACGCGAAACTGCTGAAAAACTGACAATAGACCTCTTTCAAAACTAAGATTTGCCCAATTGATTTTATTGCATAAAAATTGACTTTGGAAAGAGGTCTAATAAATATTGTATCAAATCAGTGGAGAATTGGTATAAGCAGGCAAACAAAAGTTTTCGTGTATTCAAAAAAACCGGATTTTTCCGAAAAATCCGGTTTTTATAAAAATTTTATGCCCGAAAATTTATGGAACTTTACTTATGCGGATATTTACACAAAGGAGGAAATTATGAAAAAGTATCTTTTATTTTTGCGCATTCACCGGTCTGTTTCATACGGACTGCTCACGCTTCTGCTGCTTTTCCTGCCCGGAATTTCAGGCGCAGAGGAAAAAAAGACGCCCGCTCCTGTCCGGATTGGCCTGACTGCGGAATACGGCCTGCAAAACAGCTTTTCCGCGCAGGCTGTGGAAATGGGGATTCGCGTCGCAATCCATGAAATCAATGAAAGCGGCGGTGTGCTGGGAGGCCGTCCGCTGGTGCTGGAAACCCTTGATGACCGTTCGGTTCCGGCCAGAGCCATACAGAATGTGAAGGATTTTGCCGCAATGCAGGACATGACAGCGGTTTTCGGGGCCCGTTTCAGTCCTGTTCTGGTGGAACTGATTCCGCTGGTTCATGAAATCAGCATGATTCTGCTCAACCCCTGGGCCTCCGCGGACAGCATCACCCATCACGAGCACAAACCCAGTTTCACCTTCCGCCTTTCTTTGACAGACCGTCTTGCCATGCCTGCTATGATCAGATATGCACAAAAGCAGGGACAGACCCGGCTGGGACTGCTTCTGCCCAATACAGCCTGGGGACGCAGCAACGCGCAGGCTGCCGAGGCATACGCAGCAGAGAATCCCGGCATTCGGCTGGTGCGTTCCCGCTGGTACAACTGGGGAGACACCTCTCTTATTGCCCTGTACAAAGACCTGCTGTCCGCAGACTCCCAGGCTGTTCTGCTGGTGGCAAATGACCGGGAAGGCAGTATTCTGCTCAATGAAATGGGCAGTCTTCCGGATTCTGAACGCGTGCCGATTCTTTCCCACTGGGGTGTGACTGGCGGAAAATTTTTTGAAAATACCAAAGATATGCTGCGGAAACTTGATTTTTCCGTGGTGCAAACATTCAGTTTTTTCAACGCTGACCCCCAGATGCGGGACAGGTTCATGGCTATCGCGGGAAAACTGTACCCTGTGAAAAAATTTGAGGAAATCGAAGCTCCTGTGGGTGTGGGACACGCGTATGATCTGACCCGTCTTCTGGCATTGGCAATAGAAAAAGCAGGGTCCACGGATCGCGCTGCAATCCGGACTGCTTTGGAAAATCTGGGGCAGTTCAAAGGACTTGTGGCAAATCTGGAACGCCCCTTCAGCCCGGAAAACCATGACGCGCTGGGACAGGAATCGGTTTTCATGGCCCGTTACCGTGAGGACGGGGTTCTGGTTCCCATCCCCTGACATAAGGCGGTTTCCGGAAAAGAACATCTATCTCTTAACCCGGTCACAGTATGATCGCTCCGTATGGATTGCGTAATGATGAAACCGCATTACACCACGAGCCTCATCCATGATTTTTTTTGTGCTTGACATTTTTTGTGTTTGACATAAGCAGCCCTTATAAAGTATATTCTGTTCAGTTATAAGACACAATCGTTCGGTAATTTTTTCTGATTTTCAATCTGTAAAAATATAACCTTCTGAAATCATTAAATAGCAATTTTCAGACAGGAAATTATAACATCTTGAAATAATTAAAGCAGAAATTTTTTACCGAACCATTGAAGACAGAGAAATATTGAAAAGGGAAAATTTGTCAGGATAAACTTTCTCTGATAATGCCGGTTTTGGACTGTTATCAGGGAAAGTTCCCTGATATTGTGTTATCACGGGAATTTTCCCTGATAATGGCGGTTTTGGCCTGTTATCAGGGAAAACTTCCTGATAATCAATGGTTAGCCCAATGCCATTTGGGTACTTTTTATAAGTCTGTATTGAGAGGGTATTATGCCAATTTGCACAAAATGTAAAAAAACGATTCCAGATGGAGATGCGAAAATGCTCCATACAAAGATATTATGCGAAGATTGTTATATTGATGAGGTCATGCCAAAGATGCCAAAAGCACATTATGATAATGACGCTGAATTCATGAATAGACTGAAAGACTCATATTCAGTGCGTAACCAGCAGTATCACTGAATTTTAAAAATATTTTTGGCGCTAACCAGTCACTCCAGCAGACAGCCAGGGCGGGGCGGTCGTGCTGAATTGAGAGTCCTCGTTGCCCTGGCTGCTGAGTTCGGCGTTATGTCATTTAAAAAACTAAAGCGAAACAATGGGAGAAACATCGAAAGATGTTGGTTACATTAATATGTGAGTTGCGCAGTTGAAAGATAATTTGCTGAATTTATTAGGTGTAATGTCTTGTGGCATTCAATAATTTCATATGGTTGGAATCTAACTGAGTAACCCCAAAAAAACTTGAAGGAGGATTTAAAATGAAAATGGTAGAACGATTAACGTCATTGATGTGTGCCGCAATAATGCTGATTGCGGTTCCGGGATTTGCTGCTGACGGGATTTCAGACGGTTTTGTAAAAATCGGTGTTCTGAATGATATGTCCGGTACTTATGCGGATTTCAGCGGAGCCGGTTCGGTTTATGCGGCAAAAATGGCAATTGATGATTTCGGGGGCAAGGTGCTGGACAAACCGATTCAACTGGTTTCGGAGGATCACAAGAATAAAGCCGATATTGCCGCCAATATAGCCCAGAAGTGGTATGGTTCCGATAAGGTGGATGTTATAATGGATCTGACCAATTCAGGCTGTGCGCTGGCAGTGGTACAGATAGCCAAAAATATGAACCGGATTGCGATTGCCTCGGGTCCTGCCAGCAGCAATCTTACCAATGAAAACTGCACGCCTAACAGCGTTCACTGGACATTCGATACCTATTCCAATTCTGTAGGTACTGCCACAGCAGTACTGAAAAATGGTGGCGATACATGGTGCTTTCTGACAGCGGATTATCCTTTTGGTCTTTCAATGGAAAAAGAAACCATGGAAGTCGTTAAAGCAAACAGCGGGAAAATTATTGATATAATTCGGCATCCGTTGTCCACTCTTGATTTTTCCAGCTATCTGGTGAAGGCAAGGGCTTCAGGCGCAAAAATCATCGGGCTTGCCAATGCCGGTGCTGACACCATTAATGCCATCAGACAGGCAGGGAAATTAAAAATCTCGGAAACTCAGACCCTGGTCGGACTGGTTCTGACCATCAGAGAAATTCATGATATTGGACTTGAAGATGCCCAGGGGCTGATGTTCACGACCGCATTTTACTGGGACTTCAATGATGAAACACGTGCATGGGCAAACCGTTTCTTTGAAAATCAGAAAAAAATGCCCAATATGGTTCATGCTGGCGTGTATTCGTCTGTTTTACATTATCTGAAGGCTGTTAATGAGGCAGGTACGGACGATCCCGCTGCGGTCATGGCAGAGATGAGGAAAATACCCGTCAATGATATGTTTGCTAAAAACGGAATCATACGGGATGACGGACGGATGGTTCATGATATGCTTCTGGTTCAGGTGAAAAAACCGTCTGAATCGGCAGAACCTTGGGATTACCTGAAAGTCATACGGGTTATTCCTGGTACTGAAGCATTTCAGCCGTTGGAAAAGAGCCGTTGCCCCGCGTTAAAAAAATAGGAATATTTACTGCCGTCGTCAGCAGAGCCGTGATCGTGAGTGAGCGGATATCCGCTCACTCACAGTCGCGGCTCACAGTTTATTCATGAAACAGACAGACGGGGAAACGCAGGAGATATCGTACATGAAGTCAGTAAGTCTGAAAACCAAGCTGATCATCCACATACTGATATTGTTAACCATTGTGATGCTGCTTTCGGTATCGGTGGTTTCCTGTATCATATACAGGCAGAACCGGCACGACTCTCACAAAAACCTTGAATCAACTCTGAATATCGTTCGGGACAGCCTGTCAGAGATGGAAAAAATCGGGATGGAATATACCCGTGAAATAGCTGTCATAAACGGAATGGACTCAAAACTTAAATACTTATATGAAGATCACGGACGTACGGATCATCTGATTTTAAAAAACACTTATCAGGAAATCGTAAACGATATCTATCATATTGCCGCAAGAAGCGGGTTGTGGCAGTCATTTGTTTACACAATCGACGGTGAACTGAAAGCGTTTTCAGTTCATCGGGAAAACGGCGGTTTTATCTGCGGATACTGTTATAATGAGTCGAATATTTACATTCATACCCTGCAGACCGGTGAAAAGATGCAGACTGAAAAACTGGAAAAGACTGAGCGGTTGGCGGACATGGGGTTTGAAATAAAATATAATAGAGAAATCCCGAAACAGGAAACAGTCGGATTTTCTTGGATTCAGAACTTTTTATGCATAGTTACAGTAGTCCCGATTCTGGCGGATACCTTTAATATGACCACCATGCAGACTGAAAAACAGCAGTTTGGATTTGTGTATTCGATTCAAAAGATTGATCAGGCATTTGTTGCAAAAATGTCCCGGCTGACACAGTCAAAAATAAATATTTTTAACAAAGAGGGGTTAAGCGCAGGTGAGTTGATCGAATACAAAAAACTTATATTATGCGCAAATTTGCATCCGAAAGAGAAAACATGGCGTCTGTCAGACCAGAAGATTTTTTCCGATGATGTCATAATAGAGAATCAGCGGTATTTTCAGGATAGTTTACCCATTTTTGATCAATCGGGATATATCGGAGCAATCGCTGCGATTGAATCAACGGATCATGTGAAAAAAAATACCCTGCAGGTCATCGGAATCTTAAGCCTGATCTTTGTCGTTTCAGGGATTATGGTTCTGCCGCTTACCCTTCATCTGTCGAAATCTTTAACCGACCCACTTCTTCATATCAATCAGCATTTGAATGAGGGGGCAACACAGTTGGCTGCGGTTTCCGGTGAGGTATCTTCCGCAAGTCAGTTATTGAGTCAGAACTCATCCGAGCAGGCGGCATCATTGGAACAGACCTATACCTCGCTCAAAGAGATGTCTGCAAGAAGCAGTGAGACATCGGAACTTACCAGGGGCACCGAAAGGCTGATGAATGAAAACATCGAATATTCTGCTCAATCTTTGAAATCGCTTGTTGAACTGATAAAAGAGATGCGTCAGATTGAAGCAGACAGCAGTAAAATGGGGCAGATCATCAAGATGATTGATGACATTGCATTTCAGACCAATCTGCTGGCGTTGAATGCGGCAGTCGAATCGGCGCGTGCAGGTGCCGCCGGCGCCGGGTTTGCTGTGGTGTCCGAAGAGATCAGAAAACTGGCGATGAGAGTCGCAGAAGCGGCAAAAAACACACAGGTGCTTTTGGAGACAACCATTCATCGGGTCGGACAGGCATCACGGGCGATAAATGATATTCACAGCAGCTTTGAAAGAATAATTGAATCTGCTACCGTAATCGGAGAGAAATCATCGACAATTGCTCTGGCAACTCATGAACTGCACAGCCGAATTGAGCAGATCAGCAAAGCATCGAACCAGATGAGCACGATAACAGACCATAATGCGTCAAGTGCAGAAGAGTTATCTTCACTCACCCATGAAATGGACGCGCGGTCCGAACAGATCAAAGAGATTGTTGAGCGTTTGGTGGTGCTGATTCATGGGGGGGAAAATAATTAGGACATCCGATTTATCCTGCCCGATACTGATGATTTTCTGAAATTCTTTTTTGGCGGTATCAGCGTAATGAAAAGTGTGTTTAAAAAAAGTGAAAAACCGAATTGTTTCAGATTAATTCAGGCAGGAATGTGCTGAAAAATGCGGTGAAAAGGTCCGGCTGTTTCAGGTTTATTCAGACACTCGGTGCAGGTACGGTCAGAGGTGCGGGCTGTGTCCGTCTGCTGTCATGCGGTTCAGCGGGAGAGAGCGGTATGCGGCAAAACATAACCCGGCATTCAAGCGGACGGGCAAAAAGCCACCCGCCGCTTAAATTGACGTTGTCAGGCATAAAACATTGATATTTTTACGCAAAAAAAGGTTGAAAAAGAGGCCGGAATATGGTAAGCGGAACTCCGTGATTCGTTCCTCTGCCTGTCTGCCCAGATGCTTTTTCAACGTGAGTTCGATGATTTTATCCATATTATTAGTGACATAACCTCAAAAATACTGTAAAATGCTTTTCATGCAGCCTTAACCTTTTTAAATTGGAGGAAAAAATGAAAACCGCTGACCCGAATCAGGACAATGTGCAGATTTTCACAGAACTGCATTATGAGATCAATGAGTTTATGAAAACATTCGGCAGCCTTTTAAATGCACACCTCATCGGAGTACGGCGTCAGCGCCCTTTCTGCCGGATGTCCGTCTGCGAAATTATGACCGTACTGATCGGTTCCAAATTATTGGCGGTCAGAAAACACCTCTTTATGTATGTATTAATCTCAGAATCCGGTATCACAGGGTCTTTGCGGAAACAGCCGCCCGCGGCAAAACATCAACAGTATGGTTCTGCGGTTTCAGACTGCACCCAGTCATAAATCACCTAGTACATGACCACGTTGAATTTTATATATTCCCCTCTTGAGAGGGGCAGGGGT
>CAZHPS010000394.1:4777-6727 GCA_964534335.1 uncultured Desulfobacterales bacterium | reverse complement strand
GTTCAAAATCAGTCAGAATCATTTTTATTTGGTATATTCATTTCAATAAATAGCCAAAGATCGCAGAGAAAGCAGAATCTGCACAAACCGTTGCATTCCTTCCTCTGCATCAACTTTGCGTGTTCTCTGGGGTTAAATGGCTTCAATTTTATGTCAGGCATGAATCCGGATTTCCCATGCTCCGGATTCCAACTGTTCTGCACGGAATTCCACGTCCAAAAATTTTCTGATGATTTCCATATTGGTTGTGGTGTGAAGAGTGGGCGCAAGAGTGAGGAAACTTCCTCCCCCTGCCATTGCCAGGGGAATGAGCAGCTGATCCGCCAGATACGGGCCGACAGGCACATCTGCAATCACGTATTCCCGAACAGATTTCACCACTTTTTCTGCTACTCTCTCCGCTGTTACGCCTCTTTCCCCGAAACCGGTAAAAATCTCTGTGACATGTTCACTTTCCACTTCAGAAAAAACAATATTGCCGGGTCCATGGGAATCTTCGGATTCTTCAATATGCAGACATTCAGAAGGCCATGACAGTTTTTTCTGAATCACGCCCAGTTCCCTCTCTGCAATATGACGGGGCAGTTTTGCCACAATCGCTCGTGCAGACTGGCTGAGAATCTCCCCCCGTTCTTTCAGATGCAACTGCATCAGTTTTTTGGCGGGCCTGACGGAAATACGGAATTTGCCTCCGCCTGCCGGATAAAAACCGGGACGGAAAAGAAGTGCTCTGACCTCAGCCCCCATTTGATTTACCAAAGGCAGAAATGCTTTGTTCAGAAAATCAAAAGGCGGGGCAAAGGGATTGTGGGTTCCGCCTTCCAGAAGCAGTTCTGATTCCCCTTCCGCTGTCAGCAGTGCGGGAAGCACGGTTTGCAGCACCAGAGTGCAACTGCCAGCAGTGCCGACAGAAAAATGATAATATCCGGGCTGCACCATGCCCGGAACAAACGTGACTGTGCCGGACCCGATACCCCCGCCCTGCACTTTGGCATTTCCGATTTTCTGTGCGGCCTCCAAAGCAGTGAGATGCTGGCGCATGAGTCCGGGTTTTCTGCGTTTGGACCGGATATTGCGGATTTCAAATGCCTTGCCTGTCAGCAGAGACAAAGCAAGAGATGTGCGCAGAATCTGTCCCCCGCCTTCTCCGTAGGAACCGTCTATGCAAATCATGGCAGTTCCTCATTCAGACAGAATACGGATAATGGCAGCAGATGTGTATTCCCCCACATCCGCGAGTCCGTCCATAGGCATGAAAAGTGATGCATTGCTGGAATACAGACAGTTGACCGAAGCAGAAAACTCCTCATCCGCCTCATAAAAAATATAGCAGAGAGCGATTTTGGGCATAGGCCAGATAATAAAAGAAAAATCACCATCCCTGTTTTTCTCTCCTCTGAGTTTTTCCATGATTCCGGCCATCTGTTTTCCGATCTTTGGAACATGGGGAATCAGGACATTCTGGGTATGGGTGACAAAGGCTCCGGTATAGGGGCCGCTGTCCGGAAAATCCTTGAATGCCTTCAGGGGATACAGAACTGCCTGTTCCGGGCCTGCGTGCAGGGCATAAAGAGAAAGCAGAATCCCCATGACGCTTTCCTGTTTTTCTTCTCCAAGCCAAATTCCTTCCGGAGAAATCCGGCATATCCGGCCGAACGCGGAAAAAGAAACCGTTTTCCCTTCCACCTTTCCCGGCAGACATCGCCCCAACTCTTCCGCAGAGCGTTTTTCATATATCTGACGCAGATTTTCCTGCACCAGTTTTGCATAATTGTTTCCCATACCTTCTCCTATTGTGTGACATTCCTGAGTTCCTCACGGAGCGGAACCGTCATTTTTTCATACTGATCTTTGGAAATAATGCCGAAAATATAAAGATTTTCAAGCATCTCCAGTTTTCCCTCCAGTTTTCCCTCTGCTTTTCCCTCCAGTTTTCCCTCTGCTTTTCCC
>CAZHPS010000394.1:0-4677 GCA_964534335.1 uncultured Desulfobacterales bacterium | reverse complement strand
TTTTCCCTCCAGTTTTCCCTCTGCTTTTCCCTCCAGTTTTCCCTCTGCTTTTCCCCTGATCTCCCCCACTGCCTTTCCCTCATTGAAGATATGCTCACTGATGGTTGTGGCTATCATGGCTGTTTTCACCTCCTTTTTTATCTCCTCCAGACGCTCATCCGGAATTTTTTTGTAGGCCGAAACCCACTGTCCGATGAGCAGCATCCGGTCTCTGCTGATCTGCTCTCCCATCTGTTCGGCTGCCTGATAAATCTCATACACCAGTTTTTCCGGATCCGCGTCCCTGTCATCGGCTTTGAGTGCCAGCAGTTTGCAAATAAGGGAATGCTTTTGCATCAGATCCCCGCTTTTCTCGTCCCTGACCTTGATCACGTCAAAACGGAAAAACTGCTTTCCGTGTTTCCGGTCAAACGCATACCAGAAGGAATCCGGCATTCTTTTCCGCCAGTCCGCGTCATCCGTGTAAATCACAATGCTCCACACAGGCCTGCGTTTGAGGAGCCAGGCGTAGCAGGAATATTCATAGGCTCTTTCCCCCGCGTCCTCCCGGGTGCTCTGATGCTCGATCTGAATGACAATCTCCTGCGGATGATTCTCAATTTCCACCTCAAGGGCCAGAAACAGATCCCCTTTCAGACTTTCCTTCAGAGCCTCGTAGCGGCTGATGAATTCCTTGTCAATGAAGCGGTGCTTTCCGATCCGGATATCCGGAAAATAGTGCGCAAAAAAATCCTCTGTAAACGCAGCTATCAGCCATTTGAACAGAGCGTCATGGATTTTGGGGTTGGGTTTCATGGTATTCATGTATCCAGGGCTGTTTTGTGTTTTCTGCGGTTTCATCTCCGGCCGCCGTCAGTTTCTATTGCGTGACAGTCCTGAGTTCCTCACGGAGCGGAACCGTCATTTTTTCATACTGATCTTTGGAAATAATGCCGAAAATATAAAGATTTTCAAGCATTTCCAGTTTTCCCTCAGCCTTTCCCTCGGCTTTTCCCACTGCCTTTCCCTCATTGAAGATATGTTCACTGATGGTTGTGGCTATCATGGCTGTTTTCACCTCCTTTTTTATCTCCTCCAGACGCTCGTCAGAAATTTTAATCATTGTACATGAGAACCGGAAATGAAATCAATATTTTTTTCTTTATCAGCGGGATTGCGCCTGATTCTGAAGACAGGCCGGCCTGCCGCCTTTCCCAAAGATGACAGATTTTTTATTTCTCAGATTATGACTGTTCTGATCGTATTTCAGCCAGTCTGTCCATCACCTCACGGACTGTTATTGCGATTTCCTTTTTCACAGGCGGTTTGCGGATGATTCCGCTGATACCCGGCGGCAGTGCTGATCCTCTGCCAAACTGGGCACTGAAACCTGTGAAGAGGATGACAGGCATATCAGACCGGATTTTCAGAACTTCCTTTGCCAGTTGCATACCGGTCATGCCCGGCATGGTCATGTCTGAAATCAGCAGATCATATATTTGGGGATTTTTTTCCAGTTCACGGAACGCATCTGTGCCATCTCCGAAGACTGTCACCCGGTATCCCAGACCTTCCAGAATGAGTGTCACGATTTTCCGCAGTTCCTCCTCATCATCCACAATCAGAATGCTTTCTGTGCCTCGCGGCACTGTTTTCTCCTCATCATGAGGACCGGCATCCGGGGACATTTCCAGCCTGGGCAGATACACATGAAATATCGAGCCTTTACCGTTTTCACTGTAAACCTTTATGCATCCGCCGCAGTCCTTTACAATGCCGTGAACCACAGAAAGCCCCAGCCCGGTTCCCTGTCCCGGAGCTTTGGTGGTAAAATAGGGTTCAAAAATCCGTGAGCGAATTTCCGGTGTCATGCCTTTGCCGGTATCGCTTACACTCAGGCAGAGCCAGGTTCCTGTCCCAATTTCCGGAAAATGCACCATATCTTCAGGACTCAGCACGGTTTCCCCCAGTGAGACATCAAGTACCCCGCCTGTTTCCTGCATGGCATGAAAGGCATTGGTGCAGAGATTGACAATAATCTGATAGATACGGGTGGGATCTGCAAGCACCGGGCCGCAGTCTTCATCAATGTCAGAACGGATTTTGATGGTGGCCGGCAGAGAGGCCCGGAGAAACTTCAGGGCCTCTTTTATGACCGGCTGTATGCGCAGGGGTTTTCTGATCTGCTCTGTCTGGCGGCTGAAGGTAAGGATCTGTTTCACCAGATCTCTGGCCCGCAGTCCCGCGTTCAGAATGATTTTTGTCCATTCATGCAGTTTTTCCTGTTTCCGGGTTTCCTCCAGCAGAATTTCCGTATAACCGATGATGGGAGTGAGAATATTGTTGAAATCATGGGCTATACCGCCTGCAAGCGTGCCGATGGCCTCCATTTTGTGGGACTGGCGGAGCATGGATTCCAGTTTTTCCTTTTCCTCCTTTGCCCGGATGCTTTCGGTGATGTCCTTTCCAATCCCCCGGAACCCGACTGCTTTTTCCTCTTTATCCTGTATGGGAAGTCCGCTGATCAGATGAAGAACGCTTTGTCCCTCTTTGCTGAATATCCGGGCCTGTGTATCTGTAATCTGTTGTTTTTCTTTCAGGCATTGGGAAAAAAGTGCTTTCATGCGCTCTGCGTCTTCTTTGTGCATCAGATCAAAAACTGTTCTGCCGATGATTTCTTCCGGTTCATATCCCAGAATCTGTTTCACTTTTCCGGAAATATAGGTGCAGAATCCCTCAATATCTGTTTCCCATATCAAATCCGCCATAATAAAGGAAACATCCCGGAAACGCTTTTCACTTGCCTCCAGTCTTTTTTTCAGTTCGCAGACTTCCAGTGCTTTTGCAATCACCAGCCGGACTTCTTCCTCTTTCCAGGGTTTGCGGAAATAATAGAAGATTTTTCCTTTGTTGATCGCTTCAATCACAGCCTCAATGTCACTGTAACCTGTGAGCAGCATCCGGATGCTGTCCGGATAGAGGGGCAGAATGCGCTGGAAAAATTCCACGCCGGTTTCACGGGGCATGCGCTGATCCGCAATGATGATGTCAATTTTTTCTTTTTCAAGGATTTCATATCCCTCATCCGCGGAATTTGCCAGATGAATGTCATAATACTGCCGGAACATGTATTTGAATCCGGTCAGGTTGGGTTTTTCATCATCAATATACAGCACACTGGATTTTTCAGAATTTTTGACAGACATGGTTCATCTCCGTATGTTAAATAAATTTTAATGCGTTTCGGACAGGGGAAGACAGATGGTAAAGGCGGTTCCCTGTCCCAATTCACTTTCTGTTTCAATAAAACCGCCATGATCGCTGACAATGCCGTGAATGATGGACAGCCCCAGTCCCACGCCTCTGCCGATCTCTTTGGTGGTGAAAAAAGGTTCGTATATGCGGGGCAGTATCGCTTCAGGTATGCCGGTTCCGGTATCTGCAATCCGGATGGCAACCCAGGGTTCGCCATTTTTTTCTTTCATTTCGGTACGTATGGAAATGCTGGCATCGGTCTCCTCTTTTTTCAGACGTTCCTCAATGGCATCCAGGGCATTGGACAGAATATTCATAAACACCTGATTGAGTCTGCCCGGATAACACAGCAGAAGGGGAATGCTGCCGTATTCTTTTTCTATGGAAATCCTGTCTTTGTAACGGTGATGCAGCAGCATAAGGGCAGAATTCAGATTTTCATGCACATCCACAGTTTTTTTCATGCTTTCATCCAGCCGGGAAAAGGTTCGCAGTCCCTGCACAATGTCTGCTGTTCTTTCCGCGCCGATGCGGATGTTTTCCATCAGATCAGCCACTCCGCTGCGAATGTCATCAATATCCAACTCCTTTTTCAGGGTTTCAATTCCGGTCAATTTCTGCTCTGCATTTTCCGCTGTCAGTTCTCCGTATGCATCAAGAATTTTCCATACATCGGCAGTGAGATGGGAAAGACCTTTGATTCCGGAAACAATAAAATTGATGGGATTGTTGATTTCATGTGCCACCCCCGCAGTCAGCACACCCAGCGATGCCATTTTTTCAGACTGAACCAGTTGCACCTGCGCAGCCTTGAGTTTTGCAAGCGCGGTTTCCAGTTCCGTGTTTTTGTTTTTCAGAGCCTCACGGTAACGGTTCAGACGGATATGGGTCAGCACCCGCGCGCAGACCTCCTCCACCTGAAACGGTTTGGTCACATAATCCACACCTCCGGAGCGGAATGCCTCCACTTTGTCCTGTGTTTCTGTATGCGCGCTGATGAAAATAACCGGAATATCATGTGTGATGTCTGAGGCTTTGAGATGACGGCAGACTTCATAACCATCCATTTCCGGCATGTTGATATCCAGCAGAATCACATCCGGCGGATCATTCACAGCAGACTTCAGGGCAATTGCCCCCCGCGGAAAAGGACGCACCCTGTATCCTCTGTCTCTGAGCATTTTTTCCAGCAGTCTGAGATTGGCAGGCATATCATCCACAATCATCACAGTGCAGTTTTCGGTCTGCAGTAACATGGAAAATCCTTTTTTGGGGTTTGGGTTTCAGAATTGTTTAAGCCCAGTCTTCAAAATATACCATTATTTGAAACATTTCAGTTATAAAATACCGCATTCGAAAAACTTGCCTTAGCAGAGTTTATAAAAATGTTTTAAGTATCGGTACAGTTTAAACAGCCACGAATAACACGAATCTGCACGAATG
>CAZHPS010000393.1:0-6729 GCA_964534335.1 uncultured Desulfobacterales bacterium | reverse complement strand
TTGCAAATTTAAATCAGACAGCTTTACTGCGGAATGCAAAGGCGATTGCTTATGTCACTCAGTTGTATGCGGAAAAAGAAACATTATTTACTGCAACGAAAACAACAAGGGAAAGGGCGGAGAGTGTAACAGCAAAGAAAGAGGTTATTATCAAAGCTGACAAATATCACAAAGACCGACTTTCGAGGTCTGCGAAGTAAAATCGGAATAATAAGTAAGGTTCCATAAATTTTCGAGTATAAAGTTTTCAGGATGTCCGTTTTTCCTGAGAAACCCGGTTTTTTTATACACGAAGATTTTCGTTGATCTGCTTATCAGGGAAAATTTGCCTGATAAGCGGTGTTTTTGGGTATTATCAGGGCGAATTTACCCTGATAAGTGACATTTTGGGGTATTATCAGGGTGAAATGACCTGATAATCAATGGTTATGCGTTTTTATAATATAAAAGGAGTTATCTAATGTCTAATAAGCGTGGCACTCTTTTTGCTTCAGAAAAATATTGTAAAAGATTACATAATGAAAAAGGTCCAGGAAAATATCGTTCTGAATTCATGAGAGATAGAGATCGAATATTATATTCAAAACCATTCAGGCGTTTAAGTAGAAAAACTCAAATTTTTTTACCTGCTTCTGACGATCATGTTAGAACAAGATTAACCCATACTCTTGAAGTTGCTCAAATAGCCACAACTTCAGCAAGTTCTTTGGGAATAGACCCAAATTTGACTGAATCAATCGCCCTTGGCCACGATATTGGTCACACACCTTTCGGTCATTCAGGTGAAAGAGCATTAAATCTCATAGTAAGCAATTGTGATCCTCTTGGAAATTTTAATATAACATTTGATAATGAAGAAATGGGATTTAAACATAACCTTCAAGGACTAAGAATTGCAACTGATTATACAGATCTTTATCAAGATATTTCCGGTTTAAATCTTACCAATTTCACTCTATGGGGCATCCAAAATCATACAGGAAAATCTTGGAAATATTGTACATATCTTTCGGATGATAATGACATTAAAAGATGTCAATTACTTCCCAAATCGAATTATGAAAATTGTAATCGAATTGGAAAGGAAATAGAATTTTATAATATCTATAACTCATTGTTAAATCAAAAAGATAATGATTATCCTGCATGGTCTTTAGAAGGTATGTTAGTAGAAAAGGCAGATGAAATTTCTCAAAGGCATCACGATATTGAAGATGGTATTATAGCAAAAGTAATTGATAAAAAAGAACTTTTAGACTTAATTGAAAGTACGTTTAGCTCATTTTTTAATAGAAATGAAAAACATCTTTTGAAAAAATGTAAAAAAATTAGCATAGATGAAAGTAATGATGATTACTTGGTGCAATATATTTCAAAATTAATTGTTGGTAGCCTCAATCGGAATTTGATTGAATATTCCCTTGATAACATAAGTTTATTTAAAAAAGATTTAAGTATTGAAAAACGTAACCATTTTGTACAACTTTATCCATCATTGAGATTGGATCAAACATTATCAAATAATATAAAATTAAGAAATATAGTTGCCTTTCCTCCTGATGTGGAACTTGCAGACCAAAGCTTGCAAAATTTCTTGAAATCCAGAGTTCTTAATTCATATCAAGTTCAGCGCATGGATGGGAAAGCACGCTTTATCATTCGTCAATTATTTAAAGCATATCTCACAAATCCTCAACAACTTCCTGATAGTTGGGTTAAGATAATTTTTAAAGAAAATCATAGTTCAAAATTAACACAACACATTGGAGACATAAGAACATGGTTAAGCAGTAATTATTTCTCAGAAGATATAAGATTTAAAAAGAAATTATTCCGAACGATATGTGATTATATTTCAACAATGACTGACGATTTTGCTCTAATTGAACATCAGAGGCTTTATTCTTCTCAAGAAAATATAAATCTAAGAAAGTATTGATAAACGCATAAACCGGCTCTGAACTCTGACGCAAAAGGGTTCCGGTCGCTGCGCTCCCTCCACCCTTTTGCGCCGGTTAGCTTGTCGTTAAACAGCATAAGTTGTAACAAAGTGGAGAGATATTGCTGAGAGAAGGAACTGATGGATAAAAAACAGGAAAATAACGAAAAAGTCCCAAATCTGTTTCAAAAGATTGATTCAATGTGTGATGAAATTGATAAAGCAGTAAAAGATCAATTAGAGGAGAAAAAAACTGTTTATATTGAGACATCCATAGTTTCATACCTGACTGCCCGGCCAAGCAGCAACTTATTGGCTGCTGCCTGGCAGAAAGCAACGCTTGATTGGTGGGAAACTCAAAAAAACCGTTTTTTTCTTTTTACATCGAACATTGTTATTCAGGAAGCTGAGAAGGGTGATCCGAAAGCCGCTGAGTTGAGAGTTGGGGCATTGGCAGATATTCCATTGCTTGAAATTACCGATAATGTGTTGGTATTCGCCAAGCTGCTCATTGGCAAACATATTCTTCCTCAAAAAGCAGCAGATGATTCCCTTCATATTGCTCTGTCAGTTATTCATGGAATTGATTATCTGCTTACATGGAATTTTCGGCATATTGATAACGCTGAGACCAAACCGGTTATCAGAAAACTTTGTTTGGATATGGGTTATACATATCCTGAAATCTGCACACCTGTCGAACTCATGGGGGGACATCAAAATGTCTGATGAAATTATTGAAGAACTGTGGAGAATAAAAGACAGTATTGCACAGGAATATAATTATGATTTGGATTTGCTTGTTGCGAATTTACGAAATAAGAAGAACCTTGAGAATCAAAAAACTGTTAATTTACATTCGATTAAAGAGTCGTTTAAGAAAAGCATGAGTAAACTTGAAGACACTTCAGCTAATGTGTAAATCTGAAAAATCGTAATTGCTTTTTAACCCGGCGATCCAGAGGATTCGGTTTTGCTTCGCTGCGCTCCGCAAAACTGAACCGCTGAGCTTGTTGTCAGACTGACGGGGATACCTTATTAAATCAATCCATAAAGGAAAAATATTGACAGTAACTCTGACAATGGTGATGCCCGCATTTCCGTTAATCGTATTGGGAATGGTTCCTGAATATTGGAGCCGTATCTATTTGTGGTGGGGTACAATATTCGCCATTTTGAGTTTCCTGTCAGCATTTCTGACGATCAGTCTGTCAGGCGGAGATGCTGCTCCAGGCATATCAGCGAGACAGTTTTTCACTGCCGCTTTAATTGCGTGGCTGGTTTCATGCGTTGCGCTTGCAATAATAAATTTTACGCCAATGTGTTTAAGGCAGGACAATGGAGACGGAACCAATACTGTCGGAATGTGTGTTTTTCTTACAGTCATCTGGCCGATTTTTATGTCAGTGATTATTGTTCCTGTTATTTATCTGGCATCAGTAATCGCGCAGAAGACGATGAGAAATCCGGTTGAATCAGTGAATGGGATATATTCAGATTCAGATGAGACACTTCATTGAAATACGAATTATAAAAACGCCTGACCAGACACTCCGGCGGACGGCTGATCGCCGCGGCTGAATTTTGTTGTCAGGAATTGAGAAAGAATCTGCTTCCCCCGTTCCCGCGCAGAGCGTCAATGTCGTTAAGTTAAGGATTTTTCGGAGTGCCAAAATGAAGTGAAACGGAATTTTGGCCGGATTTTCCAAATTTTTTCACTGTCCCAAACTTTCAGTTCGGGACTCCTCCGCCCCTAACTAAATGGCATTGACGCAGATCGTGGGAACGGGATGAGATAAATATACGGGACGTGAAACGTCCGATTTGCATTCCCACGCAAAGCGTGGGAACGAGAGGAAACGAGAGGAAGGAAACACTGTGTTTGACAGCTTAATTCAAAATCTTTTCAACGGTCTGCAATGGGGCAGTTTTTATTCCCTTATTGCGCTGGGTTATACGCTGGTTTACGGCGTGCTGACCCTGATCAATTTCGCGCACGGCGATATTTTCATGGTCGGCGCGTATATTGCCTTTTTTGTGGCAACTTTCTTTCTCGGACATGTCACAGGGATGCCCGGAGGGGTTGTTCTGGCCCTGACCATTCCCCTGACCATGATTCTCACTGCATGCGTGGGTGTGACTCTGGAAAGAATTGCGTACCGTCCCCTGCGCCGCAAAGGCGCGAACCGGCTGTATGTGGTCATCACCGCGCTGATGTGCGGTCTGATTCTGGAAAACGGAAATCTGGCTTTGCTGGGCGCAAGTCGCAAGAGCTTTCCGGAAATGGTGGAAAAAACAGTTTACACCTTTGGCATGGTCAGCATGACCAATCTCAAAATTGCTGTCATCCTTTCTGCCATACTGGTATTTGTCTTCCTCCAGTTCATCGTCACCAAAACCAGAATCGGCATGGCCATGCGGGCCATTTCTTACGACAAATTCGCAGTGCCCCTCATGGGCATTCCCATTGACACCATCATTGTGTTCACCTTTATACTAGGTTCTTCCATGGCCGGACTCGCTGGCCTGCTCTATTCCCTTTCCTATCCCATACTCGATCCCTATATGGGCGCACTGATTGGATGGAAAGCCTTTATAGCCGCTGTTGTGGGAGGCATCGGAGATATACGGGGCGCATTTTTAGGCGGATTTGTGCTGGGATTTGTGGAAATTCTTGTAGTGGCATTTTTCCCCTCCACATTCCGGGATCTGATAGCCTTTTCCATTTTGCTGCTGATTCTGGTGTACAAACCCACCGGCCTGTTCGGCGTGGCAAAAACAACAAAAATATAACAAAGATACAGATTAAGATCATGCAGAAATTTTCCGTACCCATACTGCTTTCCCTTGTTTTTTTCACTATTACGGGACTGGCTTATGCCGGTAAAATGGATCTTTATGTGCAGTCCGTGATCATGTTTATCGGCATCAATATTATCCTGTCTGCCAGTCTCAATATCATCAACGGATATATGGGGGAATTCGCATGCGGTCATGCCGCATTCATGGCCATTGGAGCCTATGTTTCCTCTGTGCTCAATGTCTTCCTGTTTGTCAAAGACAAATTTTTCGGACAGCCCCTGCTTCCCCCGGATTTGGCACTGTATTTCTTTCCTGTGGTTATTTTTGCAGGTGGAGTGGCAGCCGCTCTGGTGGGCATGCTGGTGGCTATTCCCTCTTTCAAAACACGGGGAGATTATCTGGCTATCATCACCATTGCAGCGAATTTCATTGTCACCAGCACGGTTATCAACATGGATGCCATTGGCGGTGCACGCGGCTTTATGGGCATGAAACAAATCACATTTGCAATGGAGGATGTGATCGCAATGCCCTGGATGCTGATATGGGTGATTCTGGGAACCTTTTTCTCCATCTGGCTGCTCCGCCGCTATGTATCCTCCACATACGGAAAAGGCATTATCGCGATCAATCAGGATGAGGTGGCCGCGGAAATCATGAGCGTGAACACCAACCGGATGAAACTGATGGCCTTTATGCTTTCTTCCGGGCTGGCAGGACTGGCCGGGGGACTGTTCGCTCATATTCTGGGATACATAAACCCAAATTCCTTTGGCATTCTCAAATCCACAGAATGCCTTGTCATGGTTTATCTGGGGGGCATGGGTTCTCTGAGCGGATCTGTTATTTCCGCGATTGTGTTCACCCTGCTGCTGGAGGGACTGCGTTTTGTCATTCCCTGGATTGATTCTGCCCTGCACTGGGTGCATCTGATTCCGGATGCGTATCAGGTCAGTCAGGTATGGAAATGGGTGATTATTCCTCTGATTCTGGTGCTGCTCATGCAGTTCCGGCCTGAAGGGATTATGGGGAACAAGGAACTGTCTGATATTTTCCCGAAGCTGAAGAAATGGTATCAGTTCAGATAGTATGAAAAGGATTCTTATTTATGTCCCTGCCCTTTCATTCCCTTTATTCACATGGTTTTATCCGTGCCTGCGTTTGCATTCCCCGCGTGCGGGTGGCTGATCCGGAATTCAATGCACAGCAGACTTTGGAGCTGGCCCGGCAGGCTTCACAAATGCACGCGGCCGTTGCTCTGTTTCCGGAACTGGGGATTTCCGCTTATTCCAATGAAGACCTTTTTCATCAGGACGCGCTGCTGGAAGCTGTACAGGTTCAGATAGCAAAAATGGCAGAGAAAACACGGGAACTGTCCCCGCTTCTGCTGGTGGGCGCGCCCCTGCGTTTTGAGGAAAAACTCTTCAACTGCGCGATTGTTATGTACCGGGGAGAGATTCTCGGCATTGTTCCCAAAACATATCTTCCCAATTACCGGGAATTTTACGAAAAAAGACAGTTTGTATCTGCTTGGCACGCTCTGCGCGGAGAAGTCTTTTTTCTGGGCAGAACGGTTCCCTTTGGCAATGATCTGATTTTTGATGCGGAAAATGTGCCGGGTTTTGCTTTGAGTGCTGAAATCTGCGAAGATGTATGGACACCTGTTCCGCCCAGCACATACAGCGCAATGGCCGGAGCCACTGTGCTTGCAAATCTTTCTGCCAGCAATATCACCGTGGGCAAGGCTGAATACCGGCGCAACCTATGTGCATCCCAGTCCGGCAGATGTATTTCCGCATATCTGTATTCCGCAGCAGGCCCTGGGGAATCCACCACAGATCTGGCCTGGGACGGTTATGCCCTGATTTATGAAAACGGTGAACTCCTTGCAGAATCCCAACGCTTTTCCGACAAACCCCAGATGATTGTCACAGATATTGATCTGGAAAGACTGGTGCAGGAACGGATGCGCAGTACCAGTTTCAATG
>CAZHPS010000392.1:0-6746 GCA_964534335.1 uncultured Desulfobacterales bacterium | reverse complement strand
TATTAAGGACGGTTCCATAAATTTTATACCCGAAAATTTATGGAAGGTTACTTACCAATTCTCCATTGCTTTTATACAATCCGGAGGAGTGCAGAAATTAAGCGGACCGGTTTTCTGCACACGCGGAACCGCGTAAAAACTGAAAATTTTCCCTCTCAGATTTGACGGTCTCTGCCACAGTCCACAACTTCATGAAATCTTTGGCATTTTCTGATTTTCATAGTCATGATGCCATGTGTTGGGTGATTTCCAGAAAAGAATAAGTAACCTTCCATAAATTTTCGTGTATTCAGAAAAATCCGGTTTTTCGGAAAAACCGGATTTTTCTGAAAATTTTATACCCGAAAATTTTGGAACCGTCCTTAATAAACATAATTTTTTCCTCTGTGTCCTCTGTGGGAAACCCCGCCGGACATCCTGAAAACTTTATACACGAAAATTTATGGAACCCTACTTATCCCACCAAAGCAGCATAAGCTTCCGGCCTGTGCCCTGTGCCTGTGAACTGAACCGGGATATTTATTTTCAGAAATCACCTTAAATGATTATTTTCAAAAAATCCCCATTGTTTGACAAATTTATATAACCCATCCGGAAATTTTCGTGTATAATAAGTAGGCAAACAAAAATTCCGTGTATTCAAAAAACCGGATTTTTCGGAAAAATCCGGTTTTTCTGAAAAGTTTATACCCGAAAATTTATGGAACCTTACTTATTTGTTATCATGCAGTATTTAAGCATTGGGGGAATTTCATCTTGCTTCTCCATATCCGTCACACTGAAAACCGGGGATCAGTCCCGGACGGTCTTGTTTTTGAGTTTGAGGAACCTTCTCTGCGCCGGAGGTTCGGGGAAATGGCAAAACGGGTTTCAGGCATGGGGCATTCCGGAAAAGAGGATGAGGCTCCGGTATTCATTCCCATTGCAAAAGGCGAGCATGTGTTTGCCGGTCTGCCGCTTTTGTCCGGTTCCCGTTTCTGTCTCCGTATGCCGGATTATTCACGTTCTCAGCTTCATCTGATTCTCAGTCCCCTGAATTCTTTGGTCAGGAATTCGGAAATTCCCCTGAAAATCAGTTCCCCGGTCAGGGACACTTCCCCGCATATCAGGTGCAAGGCACTGAGTCTGGGCAGAATCCATGTGCTGTATATTTCTCCTGAAAGCCTGAGCAGCCGCACCATGCGGGAGGATTTGCATACCATTGTCAGCAAATCACAGGTCAGCAGTCTGATTATTGACAATGCATACTGCATTTCAGAATGGGGGCCGGATTTCCGGCCAGAGTATCTGAGAATTCCGCAGATCATAAAAGATTTGCAGATGCAAAACCCGGATCTGACTGTTATAGCTCTGAGTGCTGTATCAGGGGAAATGATCCGCAAAGATGTTGTGCGCGTGCTGAAACTCAGGGATATTTCCCCGAATTCCCAAAAGAATTTTTACCGGGAGCAGATCAGTTTTCAGGTGATCCCTGTGGAGGGACAGGAAGATAAAAAACAGGCATATGAGGAATTCACATCCAGTAATTTTCTGAAATTTCAGGAAAATAAAGATCTGTCTGATCCGCATCAGGATATTTCTCAGCCTTATCATACATTCATTGAACCTTTTTCTGACAATGCAGAAAATCTTTCACGTGATTTTCCGGATATTTCTGTCAGCACCCAGGGAAAAGGAAAAGAGGAAAAAACACATATCCGAATAGATACGGATCTTGGTGACAGTGCGGAAATCTGGTTTCTGCACACTGCACAGGGGGGAGAATACGGCAACCGCTTTCATTGTGTCCGCATAAGCGATCTGCCATGTGCTTCCTGTGAGACAGATATGCGAACACGGAAAACCCGGATTCCTGCCTGTTCCCATAACAGATGCGCTTTTGGAAAAAAAGAGATTTGCGATTACGGCAGACAGCATTTTTTCATTGCGCATCAGTATCCTGATGCGGCGGATGAGGTACTGTGCGCGCTGCGTGTGCTGGATTTTCTTATCACAGGACATGCAGCCGGAGAAAATCCCCTGCGCGTTCCCCTGTCTGCTTTCCCCCAGAAACAGGCAGAAAGAGCCATGTTCCGTCTTGCCGTGATCCGGGTGATTGAGCATTTTTCCATTGACACACGGGAACAGGAACCAGTGTTCAAGGTTTACGGATACACCGGAAATTTGAGTGCCGGGGCTGCCCATGCCGGTATAATGAATTATCTTCGGTGCAATGACATTTCCCTGACCCGCAGATTTGATTTTCACACATTGGAGGAAATGCAGGAAAAAACCGCAGAAATTGACCGTTATCAGGATATGCACGGTTCCCGAATCCGCGCGGCAGCAAATGCGTCTGATCTGCGCAATTGGCGCGAATATGAGGAATTTTTTCTTGTGACTGGCAGGTATCTGACACCTGTTGTCTGTCATGTTCAGGAGGAACTGCGCGATATGGCTTACTTACGGCTCTGGCATCTGAAGGAAATGCTCAAAGCACGGGGCTGCCGTTATTCTGCTTTGCTCAAGAATGTGCAGACCGCAGATGAGGATTGGAAATGCGCACGGTGTGACCGGTGTGTGCCTGATCTGCATTTTGATATGAATTCCATTTCCCGGCCTCAGGAAAGTTTCCGGCTCACAGAACTGGAAAACCGTTTTTCCCAATGGATGAAAAACAGGGAAATTCCTTTTGATGCAGTGAGTGCCGACAGACTGATTCAGGAATTTGGGGATTTTTATGACAATCTGCTCATCCGTTCCCGTGCAGTACTGGAGCATAATCCCCGCAATATCAAAGCCATGTATGTGCTGCGGGAAATCTCTCCGGATGATGGAAAATCCATGCTGACAGAGGATTTGATGCAGATAGCGGTTCTGGATATGAAACCCCTGCAGGTCATCCGTTTTTATGAGACTTCCAAGGCAGATACCCAACTGAAACAGTCCATGTTCGATATTATGGACAATGAATACGGAACCCTGAATACACCGGAAGGGGAGCAGTGGATGTACCGGGAGGCAGTGAAGCTGAATCTGCCTTCACGGATCACTGAAATGCTTGGATGGCGTACTGTTCTGAATATTATGGCAAAAACCGGTTTTTCTTCCCGGAATACCCGGCTTAATCAACTTCTCAAGGAGTTTTGACGTGGCGCGATTATCTGACCCTGAAAGTCTGGTGCGGAAACTGACCGATCTGGGCGATCATATTGATGAATTTTATCAAACAGCGGAACTGGCAAAACAAATCAAAGACCGGCTGATCCAATTCCATGATACTGCCCTGCGACATGAAAAGCGGTTTGAAACCCGGACTGCTGAAATGGAAAACCTGAAAACCGGGTATGAGAAAAACCTGCTGATTTTACAGGAACTGATCAGCCGGAGTCAGGAGGAACTGGGCCGTATTCTCACAGATCTGGGATATGAAAAAAATTCTGTTGTGCAGTTCATAAAAAAACTTTCCGCGAATAGTGAGGCATTGCAGAATCAGTATAAAGAGGCAGAAAATTTTCTTTCATCCACGATAAAAGAAACAGGCATACACATGGCATGGATGAGCGCTGAACAGTCTGCATCTTTGCGGGAAAACCGTTATCTCATCCTACGGGATTTGGATGAAAACCGTGTGAATGCCAAAAAAGAATCTGATTCACTTCTGCTTTTTTCAGAACAGATGCAGGAGGAACTGTCATATCTGGCCGAGCAGACAGAACAATGGCGGGATAACGCGGAAAACCGTCTGCACAAAGAACTTAATTCTTTTGAATATCTGAAAGATCTGTATAAAAAAGCCGTGCAGGAAATCGCGAATACAGGACGGAAATATGAAACAGAACGGGCCGGGCTGGTGGACGCGTTCCGGACAGAAAAGCAGGCTGTGCAGGCAGAGGTGGAAAAACTCATATGTGAACGCCGGATTTTTCGTGAGGATCTGCTGATTCTGGAAAGGGAAAAAGCCTCTATTCTGAAGGAAATCACAGCACAGTCCGCTTGGATTTCAGAACAGAGCGCGGCTTTTCTCAGGGATATGCAGTACCGGATTGCACAGCATCTGGATGAAAACAGAAATCTTCTTTTCGCAGACAGAGATACTCTGGCACTGTTTGCACAGGAGACAGGGGAAGAAATTCTTCTGCATAAGGCTGAACAGGAATTTTTTGAAAAACAGACAAAAACCCGGATTGCAAAGCGGATCAGGGAGTTTGACAATATCCGCTCCGAATATGAAAAACTGTTCCGAAACGTGCAGGGGCTTGCCGTGTATTGTGAGACAGAACTGCCGCGGATGCTCACAGATTTGGGTTTTGAAAAACAGAATCTGCGGAAAACTGCACATCAACTGGCAGCGGAATATCAGCAGGCATTGCAGCGGCATCAGCAGATGCAGCAGGAAAATGAAGCGGCTCTGCATTCCATTACCGGACAGATAAGTTATGCTGAACAGTCAGTGCAGGAAAATCTGGCGCATATCCGGGTCCGGGCAGCGCAGTCTGTGGAGGAACACCGGATTCACATGCAGAATGCCTGGGAGGAACTGAGCAGTTTTTCCAATGAAATCAGAGAAGAAATTTCCCATCTGCAAAATGATGCGGAAAAATTTTTAAACCGGAAAGCCTTTGCACTTTCCCGGATGGCACATGCTTTGAAACTGCAGGCAGAGCATTTCCGCAAATCAGGCATTGAAAAAATTGAAGCCCATCTTGCTTTTGAAACCAGTCAGTTGCATCAGCAATCTGCACAGGAATTCCAAAACCTGCACACTGCACTGGAACAGGAAAAAGTCCGGTTTGAACATCTGACTGACAAGCGAATCGAGCAGGGATTGTCTGAACTGTCAGACATAAAAAAGGAAATCTCCCATCAGACCCAATGGTTCCGGCAGATGTGGAATCAATGGGAATCCTTTTGCAGGGAAGCAGACACATGGCTTTCCGGTCTGCGGAATCTGATGATTTCTTCAGACAGGGATTTTATGGAAATCCGCACTGATTTTGCCTATGAAAAAATGCAAATCAGCAATCAGATCAGGCAACTGGAGCAAAAACATGCTCAGATACGGGATCAGCAGAACAAATCCGAACATTTTCTGGGGGAATATCTGCGAAAAATTACAGAGAGGATAAGTTATGAATCCTCGGATTTGCAGAAAAAATTTTATGAAAATGACTGCCGGATTGCAGAACAGATGGATGAACACCGGCAGAGATTGGAACAGGAAAAAGCAGGATTTTCCCTGGTTTTGGATCAGATGCAGGAAGAAAATCTGTATCTGGCTGATGAGATGGAAAGATTCAGAAATGAAACTCTTGCGCACCTGAATCACAGATACCGGGAACTTGCGCGAAAACAGGAGAAAATTCTGCAGTCTGTCAGCGAAGAATGCCGTTCCATGTTTTCCGAACAAACCCGGAAACTGCGCAGTGAGATAGACGCAGAGAAAAAAGAAATATCGCTGGTTTTGGATAGGGAAAAAGCCGTGCTGGCCCAATCCCTGCTGGCTCTGAATTCAGACAAAGAGCAGTTTTACAGTTATACTGCCCGGTTCAAAGAAATTTGTGAAAAATCGGATGAAGTTGAGGAAAAAAGCAGGAATATGATTCTTCGTCTGACAGAAATTGGAGAGCGGGCAGAAGCCGAACTTCAGCGGATTATCATGGAATTTCTGGGGGAACAGGAGCATGTACATCAGGCATTGGAAAGCATTGCCCGTGAACAGAGCGAACTTCGCACACAGTATCAGAATTTCAGTCAGGAAGCCGCTCTGACTGGCCGGAATATGACAGAGCAGTTGATGGTTTTTCGTGAAAATTCAGGTATACTGCTCCAGGAAATTCACAGCCGCTTTGAACAGGAGACAGATGAATACAAAATTTCTGTCCGAAAAGAAGCCGAGACTCTGAATCTTTCATTCTCACAGGCTCAGGAAAAAATCGGACATCTGAAAGAGGAACTGACAGATTTTCAGCAGAAAATTCTTTCAGATACGGAGCAGAAGATTTCCGGGTTATCTGCATTGCAGGATCAGTTGCGCAAAAGCATTGCAGAGGAAACCAATGGAAATCTGAATGAAAAATTTGCTGAATTTCAGCATAAAATTCTTTCAGATACGGATCATAAAATTTCCAATTTATCCGCATTGCAGGATCAGTTGCGTAAAAGCATTGCAGAGGAAATCAATGGAAATCTGAATGAAAAACTGGCAGGATTTCAGCAGAAAATTCTTGCAGATACAGATCAGAAAATTTCAGATCTGTCTGCATTGCAGGATCAGTTTCGTCAACGTATTGCAGAGGAAACCAATGGAAATCTGAATGAAAAATTTGCAGGATTTCAGCAGAAAATTCTTGCAGACACAGATCAGAAAATTTCCAGTTTATCCGCATTGCAGGAACATTTGCGTCAAAGTATTGCAGAGGAAAGCAACAGAAATCTGAATGAAAAAATTGCTGAATTTCAGCAGAGGATTCTTGCGGATACAGAGCAGAAAATTTCAAATTTATCCGCATTGCAGGATCAGTTCCGTCAAAGCATTACAGAGGAAACCAATGGAAATCTGAATGAAAAACTGGCTGAATTTCAGCAGAGAATTCTTGCAGACACGGATCATAAAATTTCAAATTTGTCTGCATTGCAGGATCGGTTGCGTAAAAGCATTGCAGAGGAAAACAATGGAAATCTGAATGAAAAACTGGCTGAATCTCAGCAGAGAATTCTTGCAGATACGGAGCAGAAGATTTCCAATTTATCCGGATTGCAGGATC
>CAZHPS010000391.1:0-6749 GCA_964534335.1 uncultured Desulfobacterales bacterium | reverse complement strand
GATCAGAAAAAAGATTGAAAATATAAGCGATCTTTCCCTGCTGAAATCCCTTCACCGGCAGAGCATTCTGGCCGGCTCACTGGATGCGTTCGGAGAAGCTGTCAGAGGAGTTGCCTGATTTTATACCGATTCGCCATTGTTTTTATACAATGCGGAATGCAAATCCGGAGGAGTGCAAAAATTGAGCGGAGCGGTTTTTTGCACACGCAGAACAGCGGAAAAACTGACGGTATTGTATCAAATCAATGGAGAATTGGTATTATACCGGCATATATAGCTTTTAAGATAATTATTTTGGAGTAGGTTGGGGTGAACGGAGTGAAGCCCAACATCTTGATTCAGTTGGGTTTAACTCCGTTCACTCCAACCTGCAGGAAACCCCAAAATTATTTTCTTAAAGCCTATAGCACAAAAGGTGTCAATATGAACTGGCAGCAGATTTGCGAAAATCTGGATTTCAGGGATTTGCCGTATAAAATTGAACTCAGTGAAAGAGGTCAGATCCTCATGTCCCCCGCAGGTCTGGCACATGGTGCGTATCAGTCTGAAATTGTGAAAAAAATGGCAGAATTTATGTCAGAGGGCAGAATCGTGACCGAATGCACCATACGCACGGTCAAAGGGACAAAGGTCGCAGATGTGGCATGGTTTGGCTCTGCCAGATGGGAACAGGTGAAAAATGAATATGACAGCCCGGTTTCGCCTGAAATCTGTGTGGAAATTCTTTCTCATGCCAATACTGGGGCAGAAATGAAAATGAAGAGAAAACTTTATTTCTCACACGGTGCAGAGGAAGTTTGGATTTGCGATGAAAACGGAGCTATGACATTTCACAATCCAAAGGGGAAGATCGGGAAATCCCGTCTGGTTCCGGGATTTCCGAAGCGGATCGCATAGATCTGTTTTTAAAATATAATCAGGTTAAAATATAAGCAGAAAATGGGAGAAAACAAGACCGGATGAATGACTTCAGAAAGAAAAATATCAATGTTCTCCTGATAAGCACCTCTTACCCCCGCAATGATCAGGACTGGCGCGGGCGGTTTATCGCTGATATGGCGGATGCCTTATCCTGGTGCAAAAGCATTTCCCTCAAGACATGGTTTCCGCCCGGAAATCTTCCCTCCACTGTCATAAGTGCCGCTTTGCCGGAAGAATCCCTTTATCTGGAAAAACTTGCAGAGGAAGGGGGGATAGCGCATATTCTCCGAAACAGAAAATTTGGAGGAATATCATGGATTCTGAACCTGCTGAAACATCTCCGTTCGGTTTATCAAAGAGAATCACGAACGGATGTAATGCACATCAACTGGCTGCAAAATGCCATTCCGCTGTGGGGAACCAAAACATCGGCTTTGATAACTGTGCTGGGCACAGATTACAAACTGCTGGATCTTCCGGGGATGATACCATTGCTGCGAATGGTGCTGAAGCAGAGAAAAAGCATTATTGCCCCCAATGCCCACTGGATGCGCATTTTTCTTGAAAAACATTTTGCTGATATTGCCGAAATCCGGCCAATTCCTTTTGGGGTTCAGAGCAGGTGGTTTACAGTTGAAAGAAAATTTCCCACCGGAAATGCAAATCAATGGCTTACGGTTTCCCGTGTGACAGCAAACAAGATTGGTACTTTGTTTGCGTGGGTAAAAGATTTGTCTGATGAAAAAAACAGATTCCATCTTCTCGGCCCGAATCAGGAGAATCTGTCCATTCCCGTATGGATATCATACGGGGGAGCCACCAATCCTTCAGAACTGCTGGAAAAATGGTTTCCTTCGGCAGCAGGGCTGATTACCCTGAGCAGACATGATGAGGGAAGACCCCAGGTAATTCTGGAAGCTATGGCAGCGGGCATTCCGGTGATAGCTTCTGACTTGGCGGCGCATCGGGATGTGATTGTAAACGGAAAAACAGGCTGGATCGTAAATTCTCCGGAAGAATTCAAACAGGCCATTGATTTTACAGGTATACCGGAAAATAGTATCAGCATGGGAAAAGCCGCAAAGGAATGGATAAGAGAACATATCGGGACTTGGGAAGACTGCGCCTGCCGTTATGAAACCGCATATACTGATCTCACAGAAAGAAAAAAATATGAAGAATAAATCGATTCTGCTTCTTGGCGGAAGCGGATTTATGGGAACAGCACTTTCCGAACATCTGTGCAGGAAGGGATGGGATGTTCATATTGTAAGTCGCTGTTTTTCTGGAATATCTCAGGAAAATCTGATATTTCATCTGGGGAGCATGGATGACAGAACACTTCTTGAAAAAATTCTTCCGGAATGTGAAACCGTGATTCATCTGGCGTCCGGGACAACTCCCGGCAGTTCTGCGGGAAAACCTGTGATGGAAGCGGACAGAAATATTCTTCCCACTTTGAAATTTTTGGATATGTTCCGCACATGCGGAAATCAGCGCATGATTTTTCTTTCATCCGGAGGAACCCTTTACGGAAATCCTGAAACAGTTCCGGTGAATGAAAAGCATGTTCTTCAATCCTTGTCCTATCACGGTGCAGGGAAAATTGCCATAGAGACTTTTTTGCAGGCATTTGCCCATGATTCAGGAAAATGTGTCACTATTCTCCGGCCATCCAATCTGTACGGGCCGGGGCAGTCTCTCCGTCAGGGTTTTGGTTTTATCCGTACTGTGCTGGAGCATCTGCGGATGAATACAGAAATGGAGATATGGGGAGACGGGGAAAGTGTGCGGGACTTTCTTTATATTCAGGATATGGTGAATCTGATTGATTTGCTGATAACTGCAAAGGCACACACAGATATTTACAATGCAGGGGCAGGCAAAGGACACAGCCTGAATACTGTGATAAAAACAGCGGAAGAAGTTTGCGGAAAAAAGCTCAAAGTGAAATATCAGGCTGCAAGACAGGTGGATGTGCGCAAAGTGGTTCTGGATTGCACAAAAATCAGGAAAAAACTGGGATGGAAATCGGAAACATCATTGGAAAAAGGGATTGGGATGACATGGGAATGGATACTTCAAGAATAAATACAACGAGCAGCAATATCATTGTTTGTACAAGGGATTTGGATTATGGAACAGGGATTCAAGTAAAATATGAATTAAATCAATTTGATATCGACAAATCAATTGATAAGATCATCGTAATAGGTCCCAAAAAACTCGAAGGTTACAGCAATAAAACAGAATTCATTGTTATACCAAACAAAGGAAGATTTTTTGTCACCAAAGAGCCTTATTTTGCTTTCAAATGCAATCAGAAAATAAGGGAAATTATCAAAAGAGAGAAGATAGACAGAATATATCTCCATTTTCCGATTTTTGCACAGCCTTATGGCATAGAGACAATCAGAAAAGTTCATCTTCTGCATAAAGCAATCATTAAGCATTATCCAAAAACTGTCATGTTTGCAATCGCCTGTTTCTTTCATTATCTGTATTCATATTTTGATTTAAGAACAATAAAATATTCCTCATGTGTTCATTTTGTCGGCAAAGGCATCATGAAGGACGCTGAATATTTTTATCCTGAATACAGGCATAAATTTCAATATCATCCAAATCAGGTGGATAAAAATATATTTTTCAGAGTTTCAGAAAAGGAAAGAATTCGATTGAAAGAAAAACTGGGCTTGAATGATACTAAAACAAATATTCTTTTTGTCGGCAGATTGGAACCGTTAAAAGGCATCAATCTGATAACAAATGTCTTGGCTAATATAAAAACAGTTAATGTAAGATTAATCGTTATCGGAGACGGCCCCCTGAGAAATAAAACAGTCACATATCCATTTGTAAGATATATTGGAAAGATTCAGCATACTGAAATGAAAAAATATTATAATATTTCAGATTTATTTGTCATGCCTTCTTATTATGAAACTTTTTCGCTGACTGTTTTTGAAGCATCTGCATGCGGATGCAAAATATTATCAAGGGATGTTGGGGAAGCAAAATTTCTTTTAGACAAAGACTCGTTGTTTTTTGATGATGAGGAATTTGAGCAAAAACTGACCAAGTTTATTCGTCATTATCCGGTAAAGGACAGTTAATGTTTTTTATGTCCAACATTTTTCTTTTCCAGACAGTTGCCGTATCATATCAAACAGTTTGTATGCGGTTTTCTGACGGAAAATTGAAAATATTGCAAATTCAGACAGATTTTTTATTCTCTGCCAAATCAGGATATGAAAAGGTATTTTGAGTTTGTGCTTTTTCATGATTCTGCGGCATTCTTTCCATCTGATCAGTGTGTTGTGGGGAGATCCGCTGGTTCCGCCAAAAGTCATGATTGTGATAATTTCCGGAACAAATAAGGCCGGACGTTTTTTTAATTCCCGAATCAGAAAGTCTGAATCTCCTGCGATACGGAAAGACTCATCAAAACCTTTTTCTTCAAAAAGACTTCTGTGGTGAAATGTTTCCGGATGTGCCGGTAATTTTATCCGGCCATGTTCATATTTTCCTTTATACGTATTAAACGGTTCCCCGACAGTTTTCAAAATTCTGCCTGAAGCATTTACCAGATTCAGTTTTCCATAGACAAGCCGATAGTCCGGGTAGGCATTTTTCAGATGGGTAACAATCTTTTCCAGCACATGCGGATTGGCAAGCCGGTCGTCTGCACCTAAAAACAGAATCCATTCCCCTCTGGCATGTTGCAGGGCTTTGTTCCAGGCGTGATAAATTCCCGTATCCGGTTCTGATGCCCACCAGGAAAGTTTGTCTGCATTGTTCTGAATGATTTCAACTGTCCCATCCTGAGATGCACCGTCAGCTACAATATGCTCAATATGCGGATATGTCTGTTCCGCCACGCTGTCAATACATTTTTGAATATATTTTGCAGCATTGTATGAAGCGGTTATGATGGAAATATTGGGACTCATCTGATACTTTCTATAATTTCCTGATAAAGTTCAATATATTTTTTTGCAATGATACCATTACTCAGAAGATTTAATGGTACAGCCACAAATTGCACGAATATTACACAAATCTTTCAATCCGTTCATGAAAGATGCGGATAAACCGTTTCTGATATTCTGCCGGCAGAAAACTATGCTCAATCCGCTGTTCAATGACAGGCTGAAGATTGATTAACCGCTCAAATGTGCTGAAAACCCGGTTTTCGTTTAATCCGAAATGCTCGGCCATTTGAATAAAATCGTTTCGTGTTATTCTGTTTTTTTTCCCCCGGATGCTCAGGCACATTTCTTCCCGTTCTTCCGGTATGACCAGTCTGGAATTAACCACGTCATAGACCGGAGACAGATGGTATCCGATATTTTCCGTATAAATGAATGAAAAATTTTTCAGGTGTGCATCGCCGTTGCCTAAAACAAAAAAAATCACTGCCCGCTCAAACAATTTATTCAGGTCAGGATCAGAAGTATTTGAATGAGTTTTGATAAATTTGGAGATCTGTTCATAGGAACCGTCATATTTATTCTTTTTTTCAAGAAGCTGCTGAAAATCTTCCATATGTTGCTTTGTATGATTATCAGGCCGGTCAAATCGTCTGATAATAAAGGCCAGTCTGCTGTCGGCCAGCGGAATCAGACTGTGAGGCGGCGTTTCCAAACCAAAATCACCGGCAATTATCATGCATACATTTTCATTTTCAGGAATAAACGGAAACCGTTCTGTCTGAGGTTTCAGAATATACCTGCCTCCGGCGGCAACTACTTTCAGGCATTTTTTTTTCAAATCATAAACCACGGATAATTTCGGCTGAACCCCGCTGACAGACATCTTTCCTGCCATTCGCTGCGCCTCCATGCTTAATTCAGGTGTACTGAACAGAATCACCGGTGGGATTGATGTTCCGAACAGTTTTCGGGAGCATTCAGGATGAAAACTGTTTTGAATCAGTTCTCCGTTTACAGGCAATTCGCAGGACAGGCAGCAAGCGGTCATCCGGCTCCTCCATTATCAGGGGGGATGATGCTGACAGCACCGATACAATCCCGACATGTGGATATCAGCAGTTCAAAACCATCATCCGGATCAATTTTTAAGGTTTTACAAAAAATATCCAAAAGCCAGCCTTCCGGGAGAAGCCCTGTGAAAAAAGGAAAAAGGGTTTTGCTTTCATAAGGCTGATCACTGAGACCCAGCGTCAGGCTGACGGGCAGCGCTTCCGGCAGGCTCAGATATTCAGGAAAATACTGAAACCGATAACCTGTCGAAATTTTTTCAATAAGTCCGGCTTTTTTATCCTGAAAAAAAACAAAGGCTTTTGTCCGCTTCATTTTCATCTCCGGTTATTTGTTCAGCTTCATGGCGATAATTCACAGGTACCGGCTTTCAGAGAAATAGTCATCCGCTCCCAGAAACAGCAGACATTCCCCCCTGGAATGTTGCAGGGCTTTGTTCCATGCGTGATAAATTCCCGTATCCGGTTCTGATGCCCACCAGGAAAGTTTGTCTGCATTGTTCTGAATGATTTCAACTGTCCCATACTGAGATGAGATGCACCGTCAGCTACAATATGCTCAATATGCGGATATGTCTGTTCCGCGACGCTGTCAATACATTTTTGAAGATATTTTTCAGCGTTATATGAGGCGGTTATGATGGAAATATAAGGAACTGTATTCATATTTCTTTCCTGAAACAGTAAAAGCATAATCAAAATGATTAGCAATCAAATTGCTATCGAACCTGAATAAAATTGCCGCTCAGAACAATTCGGAAAAAATTCGCGATTTTGTGAAAAATATTTCTTATCTGGGCGGTTCCGGACATATCTTTCAGTTGGT
>CAZHPS010000390.1:0-6756 GCA_964534335.1 uncultured Desulfobacterales bacterium | reverse complement strand
AGTGGCGGAACTGGCAGACGCACCGGACTTAGGATCCGGCTCCGGCGACGGAATGGGAGTTCAAGTCTCCCCTTTCGCACCATAAAAGTTTACAGGCTGTGCCCTGTGCGCAGAACAGCGGCATAAGCGATTCCATTTTTCAGGAAAGCGGAGATATGTTTATTCTCCCGTTACCTGTTTATCAGAAAGGACTGTCATGCAAGTAAGTGTGGAAAACCTGAGCAGTGTCAAAAAAATCCTGCATATCGAGATTCCGGAAGAGGAAGTGTCCCGTGAAATAGACAAGGCATATGATGAACTCAGAAAAAATGCAAAAGTCAAAGGATTCCGGCCCGGAAAAACCCCCCGTCCGGTTCTGGAAAGACTGTACAGAAAGGATGTTAATGCAGATGTATCCTCCCGTCTGATTCAGGAATCCTTTGGAAATGCAATCCGGGAAAAGCAGATGAATATCGTGGGACAGCCGGATATCACAACACCTGAAATCAGATACAAAGAACCCTACAGATATGATGCGACTGTGGAAGTTGCACCTGAACTGGAAGACATTGATTTTAAGGGACTGCGGCTGAAAAAGACCATTTACAAAGTCGGAGATCACGAGGTGGAGGGGCAGTTGCAGATGCTGCGCAGAAATCTGGTGCAGCAGAAACCCATAGCAGAAACCCGTCCGGTACAGGACGGGGATTTTGTTCTCATGGATTATGAGGGTTTCAAAAACGGCGCGCCCTTTGAAGGAATTCAGAAGACCGAAAATTATACCATGAAAATCGGCTCTGCCCAGATAGCAAAGGAGATTGATGAAAATCTTATCGGCATGAATCCGGGTGAAACAAAAGAGATTGCGGTAAATTTCCCCAGCGATCATGCCGGCAAAGATCTGGCCGGTCAGAATATACTTTTCCATGTCACCCTCAAAGAGATACGGGAAGAGGAAGTTCCTGAAATAGATGATGCTTTTGCAAAACATTTCGGCAAATATGAAAATCTGGATCAGTTGAAGGAAGCATTGGTCAAAAACCTTGAAGAGGGATATGCCAAAAGAACAGAACAGGAAATCCGGGAGCAGGTATTTTCATCCCTGATCGAACGCAGGGATTTTGAAGTTCCTGATACCCTTGTGGAATATGAACTGCAGAGCATCATTGCCGAGGCAGAGCAGTCTTTTTCCTATCACAACATGAAAATGGAGGATATTGGCATCACCCGTGAAAGCCTTGGGGAAAAATACCGGCCTCTTGCGGTCAAACAGGTGAAACGCCATCTGATCCTCGGAAAACTCATTGCCCAGGAAAAACTCAGTGTCAGCGAAGAGGAAACTGATCAGGCTATGGAAGAAATGGCAGCATCCTTTCAGCAGCCTGCTGAGGAAGTGAAGAAATATTACCGGGAAAACCCGGACAAACTGGAATATTTCAGGCATACACTGCTTGAAAAGAAAGCAATCCGTCTTATCATTGACAGCAGTGAAACAGAAGAGGTCAGCCCGGACCAGGCCGCAGAAAGCAGTGCAGAGCAGAACCGGGAAGACACACAGGAATAATCAGGAAACCTGATACAGATTTTCAGACAGGCCGGACATACAGCCTGTTCCGCATTATCTGAAAAACTGTATGCTGCATGTGAATGAATACAGCTTCCTGTACGCAGCTTTTTCCGGAATCCTTCCGGATTCATCCGGCAAATGCCGGTGTGCATGTTTTCGGAAGGTTTGTACTACATAACCAATTTAGATTTTATGGTATCAATTCCCCTCTTGAGAGCAGGGCTGTTAAGTTCTCTTATTCCCCTCTTGAGAGGGGATAAAGGGGTGTGTTCCGGCAATGGGAAAAAGACACACCCCCTGCCCCCTCTCAAGAGGGGATTTTTAAAAGAACTTAACAGCCCTGCCCCCTCTCAGGAGGGGATTATATAAAATTCAACGTGGTCGTGCAGTACTCACATACAGGATATTTTGAATACAAGGAGATAAAATTCATGACTTTTTATGTGCCTCATGTCATTGAACAGACCAGCAGGGGGGAACGGGTGTATGATATTTTTTCCCGGCTCCTCATGGACAGAATCGTATTTTTGGGAACACCCATTGATGACAATATAGCGAATCTGCTGATTGCCCAGTTTCTGTATCTGGAATCAGACGATCCGGAAAAAGACATCAATTTTTATATCAATTCCCCGGGCGGTCTGGTGACCGCAGGCATGGCTGTGTATGACACCATGCAGTACATCAAACCCGATATCACCACACTGTGCATTGGTCAGGCTGCGAGCATGGGAGCGGTTCTGCTGGCAGCAGGAGCAAAAGGCAAACGCTACTGCCTGTCCAACGCCCGGATTATGATCCACCAGCCTATGGGCGGTTCCCAGGGCCAGGCCACTGATATTGCCATTCAGGCCAAAGAGATTCTCCGTATGCGCGACACCCTGAACCGGATTCTTGCAGACCATACGGGCCGGGATCTGGAACAGCTTGAAAAAGATACGGATCGGGATTTTTTCATGTCCGGACAGGAGGCCAGAAAATACGGCATTGTGGATCATGTGATCTCCAGCCGGGATGATCTGGATCATCTGGCTGAAAAGGAGAAATAAAACCATGAGCAGGAAAAAAGATGATAATGATAATCTCTTCTGTTCATTCTGCGGAAAAAACCAGCATGAAGTCAGAAAACTGATTGCAGGTCCGGCCGTGTATATCTGTGACGAGTGCATTCAGCTCTGCGGTGAGATTATTGAAGAGGAAAATGAAAAAGATTCAGGTGAAAGTGACATCAGCCTGATTCCCAGGGAAATCAAATCTGTTCTCGATGATTATGTGATTGAGCAGGACGATGCAAAAAAAGTTCTTTCCGTTGCAGTATACAACCATTACAAACGTCTGGATTCCCATGTAACTGAAAGTGAGGTTGAAATACAGAAGAGCAATATTCTGCTCATAGGCCCCACCGGATCAGGCAAAACCCTGCTGGCCCAGACCCTGGCAAGATTTCTCAATGTGCCTTTCACCATAGCAGATGCCACCAGTCTGACCGAAGCAGGTTATGTGGGCGAGGATGTGGAAAATATCATCCTGTCTCTGCTGCAGAATGCGGATTATGATGTGGAAAAAGCCAGACGGGGCATTGTCTATATTGATGAAATTGACAAAATAGCGGGCAAATCCGACAATCCCTCCATCACCCGTGATGTTTCAGGCGAAGGTGTGCAGCAGGCTCTGCTCAAGATTATTGAGGGCACTACAGCCAGCGTGCCTCCCAAAGGGGGGCGCAAACATCCCCAGCAGGATTATATCCGGGTTGATACCTCCAATATCCTGTTTATATGCGGAGGCACATTCAACGGACTTGACAGGGTAATCCGCAGGCGCATCGGATCAAAGGCTATGGGATTTGGCGCGAAAATTACCGGACCCGAAGAAAAAAATATCGGGGAAATCTTAAAAGAGGTGCAGCCCCAGGATCTGATACGCTACGGCCTGATACCGGAATTTCTGGGACGTCTGCCGGTGATTGCCACTTTGGAGGAACTCAATGCCAAATCCCTGATCCGCATACTGACTGAACCCAAAAACGCGCTGGTCAAACAATATCAGAAACTGTTTGAAATGGAAGGCGTGAATCTCCGATTTACCGACAGTGCGCTCTCCTCCATAGCTGATGAGGCTTTGAAACGCAAATCCGGAGCCAGAGGACTGCGGGCCATTATGGAAAACAGTATGCTTGATATTATGTATGATCTGCCATCCATGGATAATGTAAGGGAATGCGTTATCGGCGAGGATGTGATCCTCAACAGGGCCTCACCGATTCTTCTGTTTGAACAGATGAAAAAACTGGCCTGAAACCCGGTCTTGGGAAAGCAAATCCGGTTTTCCCTTCCGTGTACCTGAAAATGAACAATTTTTTGATGAGATAATCTCAATGATTCTGCCCAGAATTCTGCGCAAAGACGGTTCAGATCCGTCCAGACTGATCCTTCCGCTCCTGCCCCTGCGGGATATTGTGGTGTTTCCCTGCATGGTTGCCCCCCTGTTTGTGGGAAGATCCAAATCCGTGAACGCGCTCGCGGATGCCATGAACCATGAAAAAAGTGTTTTTCTCTCCACCCAGAAAACCCCGACTGTGGACAATCCCGGACAAAAGGATATATGCCCGGTGGGAACCATTGGAACTGTTCTGCAGCTTCTGCGTCTGCCGGACGGAACTGTCAAGGCTTTGGTGGAGGGAAAGGCGCGGGGACGTATTCTCAATTTCATCCGCAGCGAGGATTTTTTCCAGGTGGAAATCGAACTGATGCGGGAAATTCAGGCATCAGAAACAGAGAACTCTGCTCTGCGCCGTTCTGTGCTGGAAGGTTTCAGGGAATATGCAAAGGTCAACAGGAATATTTCCGGAGATCTGATTTCCAATGTATCGGCCATTACCGATCTTTCCAAACTGTCAGACACCGTTACCGCCCATTTTTCCTTTAAACTTGAAGATAAACAGAAACTGCTGGAAAGTGTTTCCCTCAAGGATCGTCTGACCATGCTGCTGAAGCTGATCCGTATGGAAATCGAAGTGTTTCAGGTGGATCAGCGCATCAAGGGCCGCGTCAAGGAGCAGATGGAGAAAACGCAGAAAAACTACTATCTGAATGAACAGATGCGGGCCATCAAAAAGGAAATGGGCGCGGAAGAGGATCCGGTCGATGATTTAAAGGATCTGGAAAAACGGATCCGGCGCAAACGCATGTCCAAGGAGGCCGCGTCCAAAGCCTGGCAGGAGTTTAAAAAACTCAAACAGATGACACCCATGTCCGCAGAAGCCACTGTGGTGCGAAATTATATTGAATGGATTATCAGCCTGCCCTGGTTTGAACGCACAAGGATCTGCAATGATCTGGAATCTGCTGAAAAAATTCTCAACGAGGATCATTACGGTCTGGAAAAGCCAAAAGAACGCATTCTGGAATATCTGGCGGTACAGACCCTGGTCAAAAAACTCCGGGGACCCATTCTCTGTCTGGTCGGGCCTCCGGGTGTGGGAAAAACCTCCATTGCCAAATCTGTGGCACGGGCAACCGGACGGAAATTTGTCCGTCTTTCCCTGGGAGGCGTGCGGGATGAGGCTGAAATACGCGGTCACCGGCGCACCTATATCGGTGCCATGCCCGGCAAAGTTATCCAGTCCCTGAAAAAGGTCGGAGTCAGCAATCCTGTGTTCTGTCTGGATGAAGTGGACAAAATGAGCATGGATTTCCGGGGTGATCCCTCAGCCGCGCTGTTGGAAGTGCTGGATCCGGAACAGAATTACAATTTCAATGATCATTACATGGATCTGGATTATGATCTGTCCGAGATTCTGTTTATCACCACTGCCAACACGCTGCCGGATATTCCCCTTCCCCTGCAGGATCGTATGGAAATCATCCGTCTGGCCGGATACACGGAATTTGAGAAATACAATATCGCGAAAAATTTTCTCATTCCCAAACAGATTGAGGCAAACGGTTTGGATGGGAAGGATCTCCAGTTTTCCCAGAACGCTGTGTATACAATTATCCGGAATTACACCCGTGAGGCAGGAGTGCGGAATCTGGAAAGGGAAATATCCTCTGTCTGCCGGAAAAATGCGCGTGAATTTCTGAAAAACAAAGATCACAATTTCCGGATTTCGGAAAAACACATTTCCAAACTTCTGGGACCCAAAAACTTCCGTTTCGGCCAGATTGAGGAAAAAGATCAGGTGGGACTTGTGACCGGGCTGGCCTGGACACAGGTGGGCGGAGAACTGCTTAACATTGAAACCCTGCTCATGCCCGGAAAAGGCAAACTCATTGTCACGGGCAAGCTGGGGGATGTGATGAAGGAATCTGCACAGGCTGCCGTGAGTTATGCCCGGTCCCGTGCCAATATCCTGTCCATTGATAACAATTTTCACAGTGAATATGATATGCATATTCATGTGCCGGAAGGCGCGACCCCCAAAGACGGGCCGTCTGCGGGCATTGCCATGTGCACTTCCATTGTGTCTGCCGTGAGCCGCAGACCGGTTTACCGGGATATTGCCATGACCGGTGAAATAACGCTCCGGGGGCGTGTGCTTCCCATTGGCGGTTTAAAGGAAAAAATTCTGGCCGCACACCGGGGAGGAATCAAAAAGGTTCTGATTCCCAAAGAAAATGAAAAGGATCTCAAGGATATTCCTGCTTCCGTGTGCAAGCAGTTGCAAATCATTTCTGTGGAACATATGGATGAGGTGCTGTTTCATGCGCTGCTGCCCCATAAGGTTGACAACGGGCTTTCCCCACCGGAAAAAAATGACATGCCTGTGGGAATGGGAATCGTTGCTTCGGAACGGACAGATACCGCAGAACCGCCCTCAGCCACAATCAACTGAACCCCATATTTCCAAATTCCCATACTCCAAATTCTGCAAACCTGCCATGTCCTATAAAACAGTCTGAAAAATCAAATGCCTGCCTGGAAACCCTGAGAGTTTCCAAAACTCTCAGGGCTTTTGGACAAGTAATACCGATTCTCTATTGAATTTATACAAATCTTTAACTCTGACTCGTTCCCACGCTTTGCGTGGGAATGCAGACGGGACGTTTCACGTCCCTTGTGTGCTGTTTTCCGGTCACGGGACGCAAAGCGTCCGGAAGGCATTCCCACGCAAAGCGTGGGAACGAGTTAAATATAATTTCAATGGAGAATCGGTATAATACCAATTCTCCATTGAAATTATACTTATGATTCGGTTTCCCACAGAG
>CAZHPS010000389.1:0-6757 GCA_964534335.1 uncultured Desulfobacterales bacterium | reverse complement strand
GTGATATGAGTAAGGATCTGTCACGGCATAACCCGTCATTGCAGCGGACAGAGCCGCTGAATTCTGTCGTTAGGTGAGAGACGATGAGCATAGTATTTGATTTGACTACATATGAAGGTATCAATAACAGTATTGTTTGTGATGTTGATAGTGAAAATTCAAAAACACTTCATGCAGGAACTCTCGCAGGTGCTGTTATTAGTCCTTTATTTTTAGGTGTGGCAGTAGGTTGTACTATCGGAGGGCTTATAGGGTGTTTTTCATAGAAGAAGTTTTATCCGCATTTCATAAAGAAGTGCTGTTCACCTCACATGCGTTGCATCAGATGAATCTTCCTGAAAGGATGATTACCAAACAGGAAGTAAAGGAAACTGTTTTGTACGGAGAGATTATTGAAGATTACCCGCAGGATATACGGGGACACAGTTGTTTGTTCATGCGGGCAGTCAGTCCTAACCGGATAATCCATGTTGTATGTTCGCCCAAAAAAGAATATCTGACAATTGTTTCTGCTTATTTACCAAGCCCTGAAAAATGGGAATCTGACTGGAAAACAAGAAAAACTGTGTAAAAGAGATAAATATGGAATGCTATTATTGTAAAGGCGAGTTAAAAGAAGGGGTTGTTCCCTGCTTTGTAAAACGGAAAGGCTATCAGATTGTAATTGACAGAGTTCCGGCATATGTCTGCAGTCAGTGCGGTGAATATCTGTTTCGGGAAAAAGAGGTTGATCTGATTCAGGAAATTATTTCTGCTATGGAGCAGAAAGTAGCACTGATAATACCTGAAAAAGCCAGTCATGCTTACATCTGTAAAGAAGGTTATTCTGATGTTCCCATCCATCAGGCTGTATAACAGGCAAAAACACCTAATGGCCTGTAACGAAATAAACTGAACAATAATATTCTCTGAAACCTTTCTTTAAGCGGGTTGAAACTTGAAAATTGCACAGGTTATTTCGTTACAGGCCCTAACCAGCCGGTCAGTAAGCAGTAAGCAGTGTGGGTGGAGCGCAAGCGAAACCCACCATTTTTTGAGAATTTTCAAATCCCAATGTTGGTTTACGCTCCGCTACACCCACCCTGCACAACTGGTTTTTGGCTGCCGCATCAGCGGGTGGCAACTTGTTTTAAATGATAACAAAAAGATGTTTACAGGAATATTGAAGTCTTCCAATACACTTTTTATTTATGTGACAGGGTGAGAAAATGCCTGAAATGATTACACCCGAAATTTATAAAAAACTTGAGGAAATCTGCTTTGAAGAATATGAAATCAGCACATTTCAGATGATTCATGAGCTGAAAACAAGAAAATATGAGTTTGACATTAAACAGCTTATAAACAGAATTGCTTTTGATAATCTGTCAGAGGGAATTGCCGAAACTTTTGAAAACAATAAATGGACTGAGGAAAATTTTTTTGACATTGTTGAAACATACAGAAAAGAAAAGAAAATTTGAGAGTTGTAATCGATACCAATATTCTTTTTTCGGCTTTAAATCCGAAAAGCCGTTATTATCCGATTATTGAAAACTTTCGTTCAGAGAGATTCAGCCTGCTGGTTTCAACAGCTATTCTTCTTGAATATGAGGAAATTCTGCAAAGAGTTTTTCCTGAAAGGCTGCTGGAACATTTCTGGATTTTTCTTCTGACTTCGGAAAACGTGTTTTTCATCAGCCCGGCATTCAGGTTTCAGCTTCCTTTTGCAGACGGGGATGATAAAAAATCTGTTGACTGTGCAGTGTGCGGAAATGCCGGGTTTCTGATTACAAACGACAGGCATTTCAATATTCTGAAAAATATTGAATTCCCAAAGCTGGAAGTTGTCAAAGCATAGGATTTTATCAGAAAGTATCTTTAGCAATCTGAAAAAAATGAAAAATATAACCCATCGTTCAAGCGGACAGACCTTGTTCGTGCCAGTCTGAAATTCATTTCATTTGACCCATCTGCGGAAGCAGGGGATCTGTGTCTTCTTTGCCGGTCTGCCGCTTAATTCGTTGTTATGCCTCACCGTTACGTTGCATTTTTTGCGGAATCCCCATCTTTTCAGTTTCAATCAAACCCCGAATATCATCAGCATTGACACCACTGATTCAAACGGATTGCATTTGGTGACGGAAGTAAGTAAGGTGAGTGCAGCGCAAGCGAAATCCACCATTTTTTGAGAATTTTCAAATCCCAATGGTGGTTTACGCTCCGCTACACCCACCCTGCACAACTTGTAACATCATCAACTGCAGAGAAGTAATAAATCTCATTCAAAGGAAAAGGAAACAAATATGAAAACTTTCAGCATACAATCATTTGGGAATCAGGCAGTAATAACCGTTGACCTTTCATTTATAAATATTGAAACGTTAAATCGGTTTTTTGAACGGTTGCAGGTTGAACAACTGGTTCAGAAAGCAAATTTCAGCGATGAAATCATGGAAATTGGAACAGAAATCAAACAGAGCTGGTGGCAGAAAAATCGGGAAGAATATTTAAAAGGTATAATCAATGCGGATTGTGATTGATACGAGCATGATTTTTTCTTTACTGTTAGGAAAAAATGTGAGAATGCGTGATGCTTTTTTTGATTCTGCGCATATTTTCTATGCTCCGAACTATATTATCGGCGAACTGTTTGAGAAAAAAGAAAAAATTATGAAATGTTCCGCTTTGTCGGAATCAGAAATTTACGAATTATTTCACCGTATTCTAAGCAAAATAGAATTTGTTGCAGAGAATTTTGTTGCTTCCGAATACAAGTTTCAGGCATTCGGGTTATGTCAGAACATTGACGAAGATGATATTCCGTTTATCGCTTTATCATTGCAGATGAATGCTCTGTTCTGGACGGGAGATAATCAACTGAAAAAATATCTGAAAGAACATGGTTTTGCTTTATTTTTTGAACCGAAATATGAAACCCTAACCGCCTAACCAAGCGGTGCATTAAGTAGGGTGGGTGTAGCGCAAGCGAAACCCACCATTTTTTGAGAATTTTCAAATCCCAATGGTGGGTTACGCTCCGCTACACCCACCCTACACAACTGGATTTTTCTTCTGACTTCGGAAAACGTGTTTTTCATCAGCCCGGCATTCAGGTTTCAGCTTCCTTTTGCAGACGGGGATGATAAAAAATCTGTTGACTGTGCAGTGTGCGGAAATGCCGGGTTTCTGATTACAAACGACAGGCATTTCAATATTCTGAAAAATATTGAATTCCCAAAGCTGGAAGTTGTCAAAGCATAGGATTTTATCAGAAAGTATCTTTAGCAATCTGAAAAAAATGAAAAATATAACCCATCGTTCAAGCGGACAGACCTTGTTCGTGCCAGTCTGAAATTCATTTCATTTGACCCATCTGCGGAAGCAGGGAATCTGTGTCTTCTTTGCCGGTCTGCCGCTTAATTTTGTTGTTATTCCTCACCGTTACATTGCATTTTTTGCGGAATCCCCATCTTTTCAGTTTCAATCGAAACCCGAATATCATCAGCATTGACGCCACTGATTCAAACGGATTGCATTTGGTGACGGAAGTTTTGTCTGCTGACAGTATTGAAAACCGTGCTGCAATTTACAGTCAAATATTATTATACTGATTCAACTTTTTTTTGAATGATTTTTGACTGACGGTATGATACACTTACCCTGATGTGATGATTTTATGCGAAAAAGAGATAGTGCATCATTTCACTTAAAATTGTAGGTCGGATTAGCGCAGGCGTAATCCGACAACCAGGTATCCATCCGGAATATTTCAACAATTTAAGTTGAAACAATGCAATAGCTGCCGACACCAGAGAAGACATGCTTGTGATTATTGAAGTCCTGTCAGACTCCACAGAACTTATGATCGGGCAAAAAATTCAGTCATTAACGGCAGCCTGCCTCTCTGAAAGAATATGTCCTTATTTCCCAGAATATCCGGAAAACAGAATGATTTTCAAAAACAGAGCCCCGCCAGTGGATATGGAATGATACAGATGAAGACCATACTGAAATCAGTCGGATGTGCTCTGAATCCTGACGAAGTTTATGACAAAGTTTTTAACGGGAAATGTCTTGGATTACGCTAACGCTGATCCGATCTGCTTCACTTTCACAATGCCATTAAAAACGGCGGGTTTCACCTACTGGATATTTTTTATGAAAAAACAAATTATTGCAATTATGCTGCTGTGTTTGTCACTGCCATGCGTCTGCCCCGTACAGGCGGATGAGGATGAAAAGCCCCTGTGGGAAATCGGACTGTTCAGCGGAGCGGCCCGGATTCCCCATTACCGGGGTTCGGATGAATACAACTGGTATGTGGTGCCGCTGCCTTATGTGATATACAGGGGGGAAATCATTCAGGCTGACCGGGAAGGGGTGAAAGGCATATTTTTCAAAACAGAATCTTTTGAATCCAGCCTTTCACTTTCCGGCAATCCGCCTGTGGATGGCGACAATGATGCCAGAGAGGGAATGCCGGATTTGGATGCCATGTTTGAAGTCGGGCCAAGTCTGAAATGGCATTTCACCGGGGATTTTCTGAATCAAAGCGATGCCCTGTATGCACAGATTGCCCTGCGTGCAGCATCTTCCATAGGTTTTGACAGCGGTGTGGATCTTTCGTATCTGGGACTTCATGCGGATATCAGTCTGTCCTATGCCAACCAAAGCCTTTTCAAAAATCAGGAAATCGGTTTTGGGGGAAAAATTGCTGCGGATTTTGCAGACAAAGATCTGAATGCTTATTTTTACGATGTTGAGCAGGAATATGAGCGTCCGGATCGGCCTTCTTATGAATCTGACAGCGGATATGCGGGTTTCTCCCTGTCCGGATGGGCGTATAAAAAACTTACCAGAGTTCTGTCTTTGGGATTTTACTCCAGGTGGGACAATATCAGCGGAGCCGTATATGAGGACAGTCCATTGGTAAAGGAAAAAAACAATTTCACCTTTGGCTGCGCGCTGAACTGGAAAATATGGGAATCAAAGCGGAAGGCAGCATCATGGTCGGCAGATGTGCCATAAAAAAAGTGGCACAGGCTTCCAGTTTATGTCTGCCGTTTAAGCAGGCAACCATAAATTTTCAGGTATAAAAGCAGCATAAGTTTCCGATTTGTGCCTTATAAATAAGGTGATTTCTGAAAATATAGTATTTTCCTCAACTTTTGTCCTCTTTGCAAAAAACCGCTCCGCTTAATTTTTGCACTCCTCCACCGGGTTTTGCAGAGGACAAAAGTTGGTAAAAGAACTGTAAATATCCCGGTTCAGTTTAAGGGCACAGGCCGGAAGTTTATGCTGCTTTTCCGGGATATTATTTTTTGGAAATCACATATGGGGCCAATCAGTATCACAGAAATACCACTGCAAAAATAGGGACAGATAAAAATGTCACAGCCTGCAAAAAAGAAGAAAAGAAAATCCCGCGGTTCCGGAATCAAAACCGGTATGGCTCCGGGTACAATGGTTTTCATCGGAGAACAGAAACAGGACAAAACGTGCATTGATGTCATTCATTACAGTGATACCGCCCTGAATGAACTCCGTTATGTCACCGTGAACCAGTGCATGGATTTTGCCAAATCGCCCGGAGTCACCTGGATCAACGTCAACGGTATCCATGATACCGGTCTGATTGAATCTCTGGGAAAATCCTTTGATCTCCATCCCCTGACGCTGGAAGACATCGTCAATACCTCACAGCGTCTTAAAATAGAGGAATTCCCGAATTATATCTTCATTGTTCTGAAAATGATATCCTTCAGCGAAGCCGAGAACAAAATCGAAATCGAACACGTCAGCCTGATTTTGGGAGACAACTGCGTGATTTCCTTCCAGGAGAAGGAGGATGAAAACGATGTGTTTGACGGGGTGAGGGATCGCATCCGCTCAGCCAAAGGCCGCATCCGCTCGATGAAATCAGACTACCTGGCCTACTCCCTCATGGATGCTGTGGTGGATCATTACTTTCTGGCAGTGGAGCGTATCATCGACCGGATTGAGGATATTGATGACCGGATTATGGCAGAACCGAAACCGGAAGATATCAGTGAAATTCACCGGCTCAAACGCGATATTCTGAGTCTGCGCAAAGCAGTATGGCCGCTTCGGGAAGAGATTGGATCTATTGAAAAAAGCGGATTGTCAATGATACATCCGGAGACCAGAGTGTTCTGGCGTGATTTGTATGACCACACCATACAAATCATTGACATGGTTGAGACCTTTCGGGACATCCTCGGCAGTATGCACGACACCTGGCTGTCAGGCATGAGCAACCGCATGAATCAAATCATGAAAGTGCTTACTGTCATCTCCACAGTTTTCATTCCCCTGACCTTTATCGCGGGTGTGTACGGAATGAATTTCGAATACATGCCTGAACTGAAATGGCATTTGGGTTACTATATAATCTGGGGGCTTATGCTGGCCATTGGCATTGGTCTGCTCATCTGTTTTAAGCGGAAGAAATGGATTTGAAATCCATTCATCCGGTTTTCAGGTAAAAAAGTCTAATGCTTTTTCAACTTTGATTTTATGCGTTGAAGTGTACAGAAAACCGGATTTTCTGAAAAAAATTCAGTTTTTGAATGGCCTGATGAACTGCGTTTTGATCTGTAATACCAAATCACAATTGATTTTATACAATATGATTGGCTTTTTTCTGTTTAATTAAAGAAAAATGTTCCTTTCGGCAGCATGTTTTCAATTGCGATTTGATATAATACCAATTCTCCATTGAAAATATACTTATGATTCGGTTTCCCACAGAGGA
>CAZHPS010000388.1:0-6759 GCA_964534335.1 uncultured Desulfobacterales bacterium | reverse complement strand
AATCAGTCAAATTTTAATTCATACAATTTGGTATATTTATTTTAATAAATAGCCTAAAATCCCTTTTGGGTAGTGGGACTTTTCATGCTGATTTTTTTAATTTATAAATCAGCATATTATATAAAATCAGCACGAACAGTATCATGGATGTATCGTATAATTATTTGTATTTATTATGTATAGACAAAAATCGGCATTTTCTGAAAACATAATAATATAAGATATAATGTTTCAACTTTGGTTTTTGGGGGCATGATTTTTGCAATGCGGTCCGGACGGGAAAAAATCATCCTTTCTGACCTGAAAAATCCTCCGGACAGGCTGAAAAAACATGTTCCCGGCAACACGCAATTTCTGTGCCATAAAAAACCAAAGTTGAAACAGTATAGTTAAATTTTAACCAGTTCGTGCAGACCCACTACCTAATTTTTGTCTAGATATTTATGAATAATCCAGGTTAAAGCAACTGCTGTTTTCTGAGAGTATGCCGAACAAATGTTCATTTCAAGGAGCAGTACAGACGCAATGAATCAGATCATGGAATGCGTACCTAATTTCAGCGAAGGCCGGGATCAGGAAAAGATGGAGAAAATTCTTCATGTTTTCCGGGACAGAACCGGGGTAAGACTGCTGGACTGTCAGAATGATGAAGACCACAACCGCATGGTTGTGACAGCGGTGGGAGAGCCGGAATCTCTGGGATCAGTTGTGACTGAAGCCATAGGCAAGGCTGTGGAACTGATTGATATGACAAAACATCATGGGCAGCATCCCCGTATGGGGGCAGTGGATGTTGTGCCTTTTGTTCCAATCCGGAATACGGATATGCGCGGGGCTGTGGAACTGTCGCAGCAGGTGGCAAAGGAGGCAGCAGAAAAATATGATCTTCCGGTTTTTTTATACGAAGCATCAGCCACAGTTCCGGAACGCAGGAATCTGGCAAATATCCGTAAGGGACAGTTTGAGGGCATGGCAGAAAAACTCCGGGATCCCGCGTGGAAACCGGATTTCGGCCCGGCCCGGCTTCATCCCACTGCCGGAGTTACTGCCATTGGAGCGCGTATGCCCCTGGTGGCCTTTAATGTAAATCTGGATACAGACAGAAAAGATATTGCGGATGCCATTGCCAAAAAGGTGCGGCATATCAGCGGGGGACTGCGTTACTGCAGGGCAGTCGGCATTGATCTGAAGGATCGGGGCATGGTTCAGGTATCCATGAACATGACAGATTATGAAAAAACAGCTTTGTATCAGGTGATGGAACTGATCCGTATGGAGGCCCGGCGTTACGGTGTCAGCATTGCAGGAAGCGAAATTGCCGGTCTCACGCCGATGGCCGCTCTCATTGACACGGCTGCCTATTATCTGGGACTGGAAAATTTTTCCCTGAATCAGGTTCTGGAAACCCATTTGCTGGAATAACCGTTAAAAAACAGGGGACTGTCCGGTTGTGAATGAGCGTTTTCCCACAGAAATCACAGGAAAAAAAATAAAAAATTTCTGTGTTGTCTGTGAGAAATTCCGGGATTATGTCAGTCATAACCGAACGGCTGTCAAAAAAACGGTGAGGACTGCCATGAAACAAAAAAGGGATCAGGCATAAATGCCCAATCCCTTGATTTCATTGGTGGAGCTGAGGGGGCTCGAACCCCTGGCCTCTTGACTGCCAGTTATAATTTGGGGATTTCAGTTTAATAATATCAGCAGGTTAAATGTATCTATGCCGGTACAGAGTTCCGCTTTTGGTATATGAAACCGGCACAATACCGGCATAAAATTCCGCAAAATTCCCCTGCCCTGGGATTATTCAGGCGCAGGGGTTTTTTTTGCCTTTGCCTATGCTGTCTTTTGCAGGGTAAAAGGTTCAGGCAGGGGAATGCTGTCTGTATCAGGCTTTCGGTATTCCCAACTGCTGCCGTATCAGTCCGCAAAGGGTTTCTTTGATTTCCGGATGTCTGGGGACAGGGGCCTGCTTTCCGCTGACCGGATTTGCATAAATATCATGTCCCTTCCCGTGACGTTTCAGATAACACCCTGCCCTGACCAGTTCCCTGACAAAGTTTCCTCTTTTCATGCCAGTTCAACCAGCAGTTCTTTGGTACAGGAAACCGGATGACTGATCCGGGGTGTCTCTTCCATGACCAGCCTGTAGGCATCTTCAATGTTTTCCTCCAGTTCCGCAAGGGTCTCTCCCTGGCTGAAAACTCCGGGAACCTCTTTCAGTCTGCCAACATACCAGCCGTCATCCTGCCAGTATTCAAGGGTAAATGCACGTTTCATAGAGTGTTTTCCTCTCTTTTACGCAGCCTTTTGCAGGGTAAAAGGTTCAGGCAGGGGAATGCCGTCTGCGGTTTACCGTCTCAGGCATACATCAGTCTCCGTCCCGCAGGTTCCGGAACCGGTCTGCCCAGTTCCTCTGCGGTTTCCATCCATTCGGCAATCACGGTTTCGGCATTGTGCAGGGCTTCGCTGTATGTGGGGCCATCTGCCATACATCCGGGAAGTTCAGGAACTTCCGCTATATAGGCATTGTCCTCTTTGCTCCACCATATGACAATTTCGTATCGGATCATCTGACTATGTCTCCCAGTTTGTATCTCAGAATGATTTCCCGTATCTGTTTTACCTGATACGGTTTGCTTTTGTTCCCTTTTGGCTGAAAGTTCAGGATTTCCGCAACACCCTGTTTGGAAAAGATATGATGACTGCCTTTTATCCTTTCCTCAAATCCCAGGTGTTTCATGAGTATGCACAAATCCTGAAAGGGAATGTCCGCATCTGAGGTTGCGTGCAGTATCCGAAACAGGAGTTTCCGGTATTTTCCCATAAACTTCCTTTCTCTGTCCCTTCCTGTGCTGTTCCATTCCCTTTTGCAGGCGTTCAGCATTGACCGGGAAACGCAGCAGATGCAGGGTTTCCATAAGACTGCTGTATTCATCCGCAGTCAGAACAACGATTTCCCTGTCACTGTCAACAGTTACAGACACAGGTTCACGGGTATCCAGTACCGCATTGAAGATGCCTCTGGGATTGTCCTGAAAGGTGTTCAGGCTGATCTTCTGCATGGTTTTTCCTTTCCTGACAGAGCCTCAGTCATCGGTCAGCAGTCTGGCATCTATACCCAGAACCTCTGCGGCTGTTTTGACCTGCCTTTGGTCAGGAGTCTGATTTTCCATAAAATCATACTGATCCCGCGTCATATTCATTCTCCGGGCCATATCCTCTTTCCCTATCTGCCTGTATTCCCTCCACGCGCACAAAAGGCTTTTGCCTTCCATAACGGTTTTTCCCACCACCTCATCCGGTATTGTAAGACTGTCATCCTCTGTCCTGTCCCGGAAGATCCGGAAGTCTTCATACGCAGGCATTTATACCGCCTTTTCCCCGCCTTCCGCTTCATTCCCCGCAGCCGGATCAGGAACAATGGTCATGAGGTCGTTTGGGGAACAGTTGAAATTTTTTTACAGGTTCAGGCTTTTTTCAACTGCTTTCCGGCATGTGTCGGCAATCCATGCTTCTATGCCTTTGTTTTCCCGTCCGGCTTCAAGCGCTATAAAGGCCAGCAGATCAGGCTGAATTTCCAGAATCACTTTTCCGGGAATGGGTTTTTCAGGTTCTTTTCCCATTTCCCGGCAGGTTTCAAGGTAGTCTTCCACAGCGTTTCGGAAGTCCTGTTCAAGCTCCTTTACGCTTTCCCCTTCAAAACCGATAATGTCAGCAATCCCCAGCACGCGGCCGTGAAAGGTTCTGTCTGCGGCATCAAACTGAACGCTTCCGGCATATCCCTTGTAATTCAGGGTGTTATTCATTCGGCTTTTCTCCTGTGATTTCCAGAAAATCTCTGACAAGTCCGACAGCGTATTTCTTCATTTCCTTTTGCGGATGCGGGGAATGAAGGTTAAGCACCCGGTTATGCAGGATAACCCGTACACGGGAGCCTTTACCTTCCCTGATTTCCGCACCGCAGGCAGTCAGAAGGGATTTGACCTCATTCCATTCCAGATCACAGCGGGACGGCCTTTCAAAGATTTTCTCCAAAGTCCTTTTCTGTCTTGCATTCACCGGGCATTCTCCCTGCCTTCCGCTTCATTCCCCACAGCCGGATCAGGAACTATGGTCATGAGGTCGTTTGGGGAACAGTTGAAATAGCGGCAGAGCTTTTCGATGATTTCAACCTGAGTGCCATAGCCCCTGTTGTTTGCTATCCGTGACAGGGTACTTCTTGCAACCCCCAGTTCCGTTGACAGTTCATTCAATGATACAATCCTGTTTTCATTGAATTCTTTTTCAGCAAGCAACTGTTTGAGTCGGTATTTGACCACGATTCCCCCTTTATATACAGAAAATATATTGTGTTTGTCTTTATTTATATCCAAGTGTCTTATTTCTGATACATTTTAATCATAAGATAACCTATTGTCTGTATAAAAGCAAAAAAAAAGTCTTGACTGAATAATAAGACAGATGTATTAAACATAGTCATATATGGTTATATTCATATCCATATAATACTTAAGTTAATTCATTTGTATTAAATATAATACGATACGGTTTTTAATTCAGAGCGGAGTTATCCCAAAACTCAGAAAACAGACAGGGGACTGTCTGAACCGGGATTCACAGGATTTCAGGATTGACCGGGATTTTCCGGGTTTTAAATCCTGGTAAATCCCTCAATCCTGTGAATCCGGGTTCAGACAAAGGGGAATCCGATAATGCCTGCGCAGGCAGCAAACCTTATAAGGGAGAATGAAACATGAATGGAAACAATGCTTTGGTAAAGATTATGGGGAAAGAGGTAAGCAGGATTGAATACCGGAATGAACCGGTTATCACTTTCCGGATGATGGATGAACTGCATGAGCGGCCGGAGGGAACGGCAAAAAGGAACTTTAACCAGAATCAGGAAAAATTCATCGAGGGTGAGGACTTCTTTGAAGTTCCTTTTTCTGAATGGTCTCTCATAACCGCCGTACGAAATTCGTACGGCGGTCAGGATACCGGTCAGAGAAATCCTATGAAGTTTTTGACCCAGACCGGATACCTGATGCTGGTCAAATCCTTTACCGATGATCTCGCGTGGCAGGTTCAGAGGGAACTGGTGAAATGCTATTTTGCAGTAAAGCAGTACAAAGAGCAGTTCAAAACCGTTACAGATGAAATGCTGGCACGTTCTGAGGAAGTGCGGAAGGAATGCCGGATTGCGGACAATATCATCAAAGCACAGCGCACAGCCGAAGTCATTGCAGGACAGGTGTTTATCGGCAATGCCAGACCGGAGGAATTCCCGGTATCTGAAGAAGTTATGAAGTATGTTCACCGGTATCTTGAGGCCATGCAGAAAAAGCAGATGTATACCAGTGAAACCAAAAACGGGTATGTTCATCCGGGTTTGCTGAAGTTCTGGCACAGCCTGCTTTCAGAAGACAGACTTCCCGGGCATGATGCGGGAATGGGGAGTTGCATTGAACCCATTGAACTGTATGAAATGTACAGAGTATTTGCAAAAAAGAACAGTATCAGAGGTTCCAAACTTTCCTTTCATGGTTTGGGAAAGCAGCTGAAACGGATATGCCCTTTTCTCAAACGGCAGAGGGGTTCTGTCCCACCGAGAAAGTACAGGTACACCTTCCCCAGCCTGGAAATCTGCAGGCAGTCGTTTATTGAAACCCTGGGACATGCAGTGGAATTTGACCGGAAGAATGCAGGGGAAATCAGAGGCAACGCATAAAAGCAGAGAGGGAACCCCCTGCCCCAATCCCTGGAAAGATACCGGGCAGGAGATCCCCTTTAAACCGTAAAACCGTGCAAAAGGATTTGCAGCATAATGCTGCAATTTGCAGCGGGTGAAAGAAACCTACCATACTTTTTCCCTCTCTGCAAATCCTTTTTTGGCACACAGCAAAGGAAACCCCTTATGGAATTTATCAGAACAGTACCGGAAATATGGATAGTCAGGACAGTGCTGATCCTCGGTTCACTTGAAATCTGGCTGGCCGGATGTTCACTGATCCGGTTTGGAAGGCAGTCACGGTATTACGGGATTAACATTTCCCTTATCCTGCTGTCTGCATTCATAATGGGACTGGCATTTCATCTTTACATGAAAGGGACAGTGATATGAAAAGACTGTATGAAACCCTGTATGACATTCTCTGCGGTCTGCGCCGGGAATTTGGTCTCATGGGTCCGGCTGTTCTTGCGGTAAGCATTCCCATCTGGCTGCTGTTTATTTATGCTGTTCTGAAAGGCTGGTGCTGATATGCAGAGAAATCTTGTTCTTATGGCAGTTATGGCACTGGCGGGCTGGATACTGATGCCCTTTGCAGGCATTGTGATTTGCACGGTCTGCGGCATTGCAGTGGTAATTGCATTTGTTTCGGCATATGCCATTATTGCTGATATTGAAATGAAAAGATTTGAACGGTATCAGGCAGTGAAACTTCCGCATGAGGTCAAACCGGAAATTACCCAAATTGAATATGACTGGAGGTATTAAAATGCAGATAAGTCTTTGGGAGATCAACTGGTTCCTGACAGGTTTTGCGGTCGGGGCAGTAAGTAGGGTTCCATATATTTTGTGGTATAAAAGAATGGATTCCCCGGAACGGATTCCTTTGAACAGTATGGTTTTCTGAAATCTTTATCACATAAAATATATGGAACCTTACTTAACAGTATGGATGATAAACCTGATAATCCGGCTGCATTTCAGAAATGAAAGTGAGGGATATTATGAAGACAAAAGGGAATACAAAG
>CAZHPS010000387.1:0-6774 GCA_964534335.1 uncultured Desulfobacterales bacterium | reverse complement strand
GATGGCGTGCTGTGCAAAAAACCGCTCCGCTTAATTTTTGCACTCCTCCGGAGCATGTTCCCTATCCCGCAATTATCAGCCCCACCGGACAGTGATCCGATCCCGTCACCGTGTTGTCAATAAATGCCTGTTTCACCATGCCTTTTTCAAGCATTTCCTTTGTTACAAAAAAATAATCAAGACGCCAGCCTGCGTTCCTTTCCCTTGCTTTGGAGCGGTAAGACCACCAGGAATATTTCACTTCTTCCGTATAAAAATGGCGGAAGGTGTCAGCATATCCCATTTCCACAATGCGATCCAGCCAGTCGCGTTCCATGCGCAAAAATCCGGAATTGTTTTCATTGGCTTTGGGATTTTTCAGATCAATTTCATTGTGGGCAGTGTTGTAATCTCCCGCAATAATCAGATTTTTTCCGGCTTTTCTGCACTGTTGGGTATAAGCAAAAAAATCCCGGTAGAAATTCAGTTTGTACGCAAGACGCTCGTCATTCATGCCTCCGTTGGGAAAATAGACATTGAAAAAAAGGAAAGATCCGAAATCCAGTTCCAGTATCCGTCCCTCATTGTCATATTCCGGAATGCCGATGCCATATTTCACAGATTCCGGTTGGATACGGGTATAAACGCCGACCCCGCTGTATCCTTTTTTGGTATTGGCATGTGACCAGAAAGACTGGTATCCTTTGATATGGCGCATTTCCTCTGTAAGCTGCTTTTCCTGCAGTTTGCTTTCCTGTATGGCAAACACATCGGCATCCAGTTTGCGGAAGGAATCTGCAAAACCTTTTTCCCAAACGGCTCTCAGTCCGTTTACATTCCATGAAATCAGTTTTATTTCAGGCATTGTTTTTCTTTATGTAAAAATGTTAATTGCTTACCAAACCGTCACAACACATTCTGCTTCTCTGAGATTTCGGTCTGCTGTTACCAGTGGATAATTATAAACAATTGCTGTTATGGCTCCGACCGCATTCCGTGAAAGTTTCTCCGGTTGCAGAGCATCCCATATGATTACATGGGTGTCAGCAATAATCATTCTGCTGCCTCCCATTTTTCCCCTAAAGGCGAGACAACATCACCGACAAAAGCTGTTTTACGAAGCTGATCAAGTTTTTTTCTTGCGGCCTGCACAGAATAATCCGGTGGCACCAATTTGGCAATTTCCTTTCCTTCAAAAGTCACGCCAATCATTTCACCGGCCTGAATTTTTGTCAGCACATAAGGTACATTCCGGGGTATATCAATGATGGCAATATGATCCATAAAATACCTCCTTTTGAATATTTCCGCAGATAACTTTAAGGTTCCACTGCACATTCGTCATATCCGGTGAAAGCCTGTATTTATAGCTGATTGATATTATTGGATACATGCTTACGCCAGAATAACAGTGAAAACGAATAACTTCCTGATTTTTGAAAGGACTGCGTAACATCAGCTATCTGACATGAATCAGGGTGACAGGTGCTTCCTCATTAAAGGAAACACCGGTAAAGGATGACAGTTCATTGATGACCTCAGTTGTCTGCTGAACCGAAAACGCGGCAGCGTCTACATCACTCATAACTGCATTCAGATCCTGCTGTGAAACCGCCATTTCCGCCAGCCCGGCTGTTTTGGCATACAGCCGCTCCAGTTCCAGCAGAATCAGTTCATAATGATGATGAATCTTATCGTAATTCGCAAGCCGGGTTTCGGAAATGCGCAGAGTGTCTGTCAAAGATTCCCGTTTTCTTGCGGTTTCCAGATCATCAGCATCAGCAGGCCCCATGCCTGAAACACGTTTGGCAATGCTGTCAATCTGCTTCTGAATCTCATTGCGGTCAATGGTTCGGAAAAACTGCTCCAGCCCGTTTTTGGAATGGAGCAGTTTCAGATATATCCACAGCAGACGGTTGAGACCGGAAATCTGCCCCTCCGCGATACTGTCAGATTCAGCATTGTCAGCGGGCTTTTTCCCCACAGACAGAAGATGGGTGCAGGTCTGTCTGAGTTTTTCAAATTTCCGGCTGTCTTCGGGATTGATCTCTGCAAGAATCTGCTCAACCCGGTCAGAATTCATTTCAGGCTCCTGTCCGATCTGATCGCAGGCAGACTGAAAACGCGGGCGGGTGGCAGCAAATGAAACGCAGATAAGATCAATGGCCCCGGCCAGTGGCAGCACAATATCGGAAGCATCGGCAATGATACCAAAAGCGGCCGCTGCTCCCAGAAATAGCAGATTCCAGTGATTGACAAATGCCCTGAAAAAATATTTTGCCATTGTGTAAGTCCCCGATCATTCAGATATATACCATTACTTGAAACCTTTCGCTTGTAGAATACCGCATTCGAACAGATTTACAGTTTAAGCAGCCACGAATAACACGAATCTGCACGAATGCACAAATCATAATTCGTGTCATTCGTGCAATTCGTGGCTGTACCCTCAAATCTTCTGAGTAATGGTATAAAAACCGGGTTTTTCTGAAAAACCCGGTTTTTGACAAAAATTATGCCTGAAAATATACAGAAGTGTACTTATGCGGACATCAGAAATTGGCACTCAGTTCTGTATAGGTTTTTTTGATTTCATCCGGATTGCTGCTGAAAATCCGGGCATTTGTCCGGTTGGATATTTCTGCAAGAAAATCTTTGTCCGCCTCAGAACCATACGCTATGGTGTATATTTTAGGCACATCATAATCTTCACCGGACGGAAGCAAATCCGTGAGATCATGCCGGGTCATTTGGCTGGACGTATCCTTGCCATCGCTCAGTACCAGAAGCGCGTATCGCCGGTTTGGAATATTCTGTTTCAACTGATACAGTTTTTTGTAACTCTCTGCCACAGCATCATAAAGAGAAGTCTTGCCATCCGCGAAAACCCCATCCAGACGGGTTTGCAGATCTTCGCCGCACTGGCGGATTTCACACAGATCAGAAAGAATGGAAATATTATGATGAAACACAACAATCATCACCTGATCTCTGGGTTTCATCTGCCGGACAAACTGTATGGCCCCAGTTTTCGCATTATCCATTGCCTCGCCTTTCATACTGCCGGATCGGTCAATGACCAGCGCAATGGTCGCGGGAACCTTTACCTCTTCCCAAAGATCCCGTATACGTTTGAGAACATTCTCTTCGGGAACCTGAAACATTTTGTCCGATGGTATATCCGCAATAACTCCGTGCGCAGCATCAAAGGGCGGTTCCAGAGGAAAATCTTTGCGGATGGGCCGCAATCCCATTTTCATGGCACTTCGCTGAGCCGCATCACTAAGAAGAAACGCTATAAACTGCCTGCAGGCCGCGTTTTTTTCCGGAGTCATCCATGCTTCCTCTATGATAGCGACCGGATGCCGTGTCCAGACATTTCCTTCTGTGGGATAAACAGCAGTCATCCGGAAAGGCCGTCCGCCGTATTTTTCATTGCTTTCAATGATGGTGTTTTCATACTGAACCGTTGCCGACAGATAGGACGGGCCTTTGGTGTACATGAGATTGTCTATCCATGTGTTGGACAGACCGTAATGCTCGACCGCTCCTTCAAATTCTTTCAGAAAGGTGATAACTTCAGGTCGGCTCAGATCCTCAGGTGTCAGCCCCCCTGTTTTATCCAAAGCAGCATAGACTTCTGAAATAATGGTCAGAAATCCTGAATTGGCATCCGGGTGCGCATGTCCCCACCGGAATTTTCCCCATTCCGGATGACCGTAATCCGCCCATCCCTTTGGATTTGCAGCCACTTTTGCAATATCTTTCCAGGAAATGGGATTTGGATAACCAAGAACTTTTGCCATAGGCTCCCACATGGCTATAACAAGGGGAATATTGACCAGATCAGTATAATCCTGAAAAAGCGTTTTCTGCCGGACATTCCGCCAATGGGAATTTGCCATCTGCAGCCAGGATTCATCGCCCGGTGACCACATATCCGGCTGTATCTTTCCCTCTTTGAGATCGTCAAGACTTCCTCCCGAAGTCACATGAAATGCTTTGACATTTATGCGTTTCCCGGCCTCCATATGCTGCGCGGCATTGAACTGTTTTACCATCTCATTGATCCAGTTTGTTTTCGCGCTTGAAGAATAAAAATTCAGATCAAGCACCGGATCGGAACTGCCGGATGCCTGTTTCTGCGATCCGGTTTCATGGGTTCCGCTTTGTGCCACAGGCATCTGCTTTGTCTGATAACGGGTGTACGCATACCATGTCAGGCCGGATACCACAGCCATAACCACAATCCAAAAAAAGGAACTGGTTTTTTTTGCCATTTTTCTCTCCATATGATTTGGGGTTGTATTTGAAAGATATGATAATATCATAATAACGGCATTGACTTCAAATGGCAAGATGTTTTCAGCCGGAAACATTGCATTGTTCCGAAAAACCGCAAAGGACGCGGGCACGCGGATACGGATAAATTTTTTTCAGCAGATCTGAACTATGCGGAAATTATGGCGGGATGAATGTTGCAGACTCCCTCCCGGAAACAACTCCGGGAGAGAGAAACAGAGGGGATTGTCTGCAATGAATTAATGATGCGCAGCCATAGTCTCTTTTGCGCTTTTGGGGTTTTCTTCCGCTTTTTTGAGAATATCCCCCACTTTTTCCTCCGGCAGCCAGTTCACTTTGCCGGTTCCCAAATCGTAAATCGCGCCAACCACTTTGGCTTTGCCTTCCTTTACAATGTTTCTTGCCGCAGCACTGTTGGTAAACAGGTCATCGATAGCCTGCCATACATTTTCCTCAATGGCTATGGGAATAATGGCCTCGCCATGTGCATCTTTATGGCTTTCCATAGCCCTTTTTACAGCCGGTTCGATATTATCAACCAACTGCGGAATATTGCGCTCCAGCGCATGACCTTTTCCGTGAACAGCATGGGTTACGGCTGTCACAGCACCGCACTGGGTATGGCCGAGTACAACCAGCAGCGGCGTATTCACATGGGCCAGGCCGTATTCAATTGACCCGATTTCATCTGTGTCACAGACATTTCCTGCCACCCGGATAATGAAAAGATCCATAATGCCCGCGTCAAAAATCAGTTCCACCGGCACGCGGGAATCGGAACAGGAAATAACCGTGGCATACGCATACTTTCCCTGGTCTTCTGAGGCTGCCTGCTTCAGACGGGACACATCCATGCGGGGATGCACGGTTTTTCCCTCCACAAAGCGTTCATTGCCCTCTTTGAGCTTTGCCAGAGATTTTGAAGGTGTACGCACAGGACTTTTGGCCCATTGCTTTTCATTTTCCGGCATGGTGGCACATGCACCCAGAAAAAGTACACAGCAGACAGCAATCATTTGTTTGACAGAAAATTTCAAAAGACTTCTCCTTTGTCTGAAATGTCGGCTTAATTAGGCAAACGAAATTTTTCGTGTATTCAAAAAACTGGATTTTTCCGAAAAATCCGGTTTTTCTGAAAACTTTATACCCAAAAATTTATGGAACCTTACTTATTTCCGGTGAGGGATTTTTAAAAAAATAAAATACCCGTTTTTTTCAGCACAGTGCCGGGTTACGCTGTTGCTGACCCGGCCTGCTCCGGGCAGATTATTTTCTTTGAAATCCCTTAGTCCAGATATTTCTTTCTGATCTTATCCATAAATCCCTCTTTGCGGAGCTGCTCCAGGGTGACTGACAGTTTTTCTGCCAACTGCTTTGCACCATCCCCTTTGGCTTTGGAAAATCCCACATAGGTCGGCTGATCATCAATGACATAATCCAGCATTTTCACCTGATCTGCAATGTTTTTCTCTTTTGCAATATACAGCCCCACCAGATCAAAAGAGATCATAATGTCATACCGCTTTGCCAGCAGTTTGTTGAAGATCATGTACTGGTCACTGGCCTCATCGCGGATGATTTTCGGATTTTTGTCAAACACATCTCCGTAAAAATTCCCGCGCACAACTCCCACGTTTTTCCCCTCCAGCCCGCTTACAGCAGATATTTTTATGTCACTGTCTTTTCTGACAAACAGGACAGAACGCTGCGCTGATTGGTGCTGCGGGAAAATACAGCCAGGGATGCTGATCCGGATACGCTATGGAGAATATGGCATCAGCCTCTCCGGTTTCTGTTTCCTTCAATGCCCTCTGCCAGGGGACTGATGCGAATTTTGCTGTCACTCCCATACGCTGAAAGGCTTCCTCAAGAACCTCGGTGTCAATGCCGATGACCTTCCCGTCCCTGACAAACTCATACGGGGGCCAGTCCTCAAAATCCACAGTAATGGTCTGTGCCTGACCTGTACGGGAAATGAGCATAAGGGTCAAAAGAACGTAAAAACATACTTTTTTCACAGATTTTTCATCCTTTGCTGAATGAGCGGATCTGTATTCCGGAATGCAGATTTCCGGGGGTGATTGTCATTCCGTGGTGTACGGATTTTCTGTTAAAGCATATTGCAGGGGATGTGCGCAGGAAGAATCTGTTTTCCGCATATCCATGAGACTTTGGTTTTCCTGGGGGGCTGCCTCAGTGCCGAAATATCCTTTGTAGGCCACATAATATTTATTTATGTTTGCCACATAGTTCACTGTTTCCGCACCGATTTCCCCGGCCGCCACATGCTCGACATTGAAAAACCAGAGATTGGGATCAAGTCCCTGTTTTTCCGCAAGAGTCCTGATCTTCCTGATTTTGGCAGGCCCCGCGTTATAGGCAGCGTATGCAAAATCGGCTTTGGCATACTGGGGAATTCCCGGATCATCAAAATATCTGTCCCGCAGAAATGCCAGATATTTCACCCCCGCGTGGATATTGTTTTCCAGATCG
>CAZHPS010000386.1:0-6790 GCA_964534335.1 uncultured Desulfobacterales bacterium | reverse complement strand
TTTGAGTTTTGCACGGATTTTTCCGTAAAATTTTGCTGCATTGTCATCAAAAGGAAGAGATTCATAGTTTGAAAAAAGTCGTCTGAGAAGATTCAGATTTTTGTTTTTCCTACTGCTGTTGTAAGCTCCGAAATACAACTCCGCCTTTACCACAGAGCAAAATTTTATTTTCTTGGGATCAGTCTGACGAAAATGAATTTTCACAGGTGTCTCTCCCGGATTCAGGAGTTTTATCAATACATTTGTATCAGGAAGAAAAATCATTTCAGTAAGTCCCTTATTTCCGGTTCACCCTGATCCGGACGCGTAAGCGGTTCCCCTTCCCATGCACCGATAAATTCATCAATCGGGTTTGCATTTTTATTTGTTTTGTCTTTTTCAGAAAGAACAGCTTTCCCATCCAATGGCAGCATAATAACCTCAACACGCCTGCTTTTCAGAAAAGCCGGGGTTTTGATCATTCCGGGAAGGTTTTCATATATCTGTCTGACAGCATTCATAAATACTCCTTTCTTTATCTTCAAAACTCGATTGATATTATTATCAATGGTTCGGTAAAAAATTTCTGCTTTAATAATTTCAAGATGTTATAATTTTCTGTCTGAAAATTGGATTTAATGATTTCAGAAGGTTATATTTTTACAGATTGAAAATCAGAAAAAATTACCGAACCATTGTTATTATAAAAATTCCATAATAATCCAAAACTGTTCGGAATTTTTCAACATTTTTGATCCGTTATCAAATGGTTTTAGGTGATTTATTAAAATAAATATACTTGTTCAGTTATCTTAAAGAGTTGACAACTTTTGGAAAGTTGTCAACTCTGCGGTATATTCTTTTCCGTAAATCGCCTTATGCAGCCAGAGAATAAGGCCGAATCAGTATGTCTGCTGCAATATCCAGTCCTGTATGCAACTGCCTTATCATGTCCAGAGAAAGAGGACTTCTGCGGTTCAGCACTTCTGCCACTTTTATTTTGCTGCCGATAAACTGTTCAAGATCATCACCGGACAGACCGCGACTTTCCATATAATATCTGATTGCTTCAATAGGATCAGGTACAGGAATCGGAAAATGATGCGCTTCGTATGCTTCCACAAGGGTTGTCAGTATTTCCAGTGTGTCACCTTCGGAAGTATTAGGCTGAGCATCAAATAATCCCTCAATTTCTGCAAGAGCGGCATGATAATCAGCATCGGTTTTAACAGTCCGGATATTATTCATTGCAGTCTCTTTCAGACGCTGATTTTAGTTTTTATAATGATAACGTGCCTGAATAATATACACCGTATCATCATCGAACTGATACACAAGTCTGTGTTCTTTGTCTATTCGCCTTGACCAGCAGCCAGTCAAATTAAATTTCAGAGGTTCAGGTTTTCCCTTTCCCTCCTGAGGATGCCTGCAGATATCCAAACACAATTCAACAATCCTCTTCAATTTTCTCAGGTTGTTTTTTTGCCAGTATTCCAAATCATTCATCGCTACCGGCATCCATAATAGCTTTCGCATCCAGATGGATTCCTTTTCCTGCTTTTAATTCTTCCAAACCTCTCATAAGACGTTTCGCATTTGCAGGAGAGCGAAGAAGATAAGCTGTCTCTGACAGACTTTCAAAGTCTTCCGCATCCACCATAACAATCGCCTTTTTTTTTCTTTCGATAAGAACAGGTTCATGTATGTCAGTTATTTCATCCATAAGAGATTCAAGATTCTGTTTGACATAATTATGAGTAACAATTCTCATAAAATCCTCTCCTTTTTTTAATGATAATGAGAAGTAAATTACAGGTATTCTTTGGTCTGCTGCCATTCACTGAAGCCTTCAGTCAATGCCTTCCATTCAAACATATCCTCATCATCTCCGGCTTTTCCTTCATTGAAAAGTCTGTAAAAATCATCTGAGGACAGTTCATATTTTTTTCAAATATTCATGATTTGTCTTTAAGATGGCTGATTGCCAGATCGCATATTCTGTTTTCTCTTATCATCAAAGGTACGATCTGTTTTTTTTATAATCATAATTCAAACGCCTTTATGGGATTATCGTTATCAAAGGTGCTAACATCAACTTTTGTCCGTTATGTGCACAAATCCGCTCCGCTTAATTTTTGCATTCCTTCCGGTTTTGCAGAGGACAAAAGTTGGTAAAAGAACTATAAGCGGCGGAGTTAGCTGTCCGCTTGAATGACGGATTAGCGCTATAATCCAAAAAACACGGGACTACGAGTTTGCTTGTTATGCCAGATGGTATTGCGATGCTGGTGGTGACTATCTCAAGCATCTGGTTCATGGAGTATCCTCCGTGATCGTAGTTTCGTAATCAGTGATGCAACGGTTAGTAGCACAGAAGCTATTACTATTTCAAATGCGATCATCACAGCACTAAAAGTTACCGCTTCCCATTTGGTCAGCTTACCGTTCAAGAATAAGAGAAAAGCCGCTATTGGTGTGCCGGGTATGCCGCAAAGGATCAGCATGTAACTGGTGGAATACATCAGGCTGAACCACACCGGACATCGCTTAGGTACTGAAGAAGCGTTATTCATGATGTTCCATATCGACTAACGGGGCGGCGGATCAGCGGAGAGGGATGCGGCAAACGGAGTTTGGCGCAGACCGAGGCCGCTGCATCCGCTAGTTGTGAGGCGCTTAGCGCCGAACATCCAGCGGATGAAATCCGCCGCTCCGTTGTCGAGGGTGCGAAGCGCCCTCGACAACCAGTTCTTATACAAATCTGGACACCATTCAATACAGCATCTTATCAAAATCTTTAAATAAAATCCCAAATTAAAACGGCATCTCATTCATGCTGAAAATTGCCATGAGCATGGAAATAACAATAAATCCAACCACAAGCCCCATGACAAGAATCATGGCAGGCTCCAGCAGGCTGATGAGTCTTTTGACTGTGTTCCGGACAGTTTTTTCATAGTTCTGCGCAACCCGCACCAGCATTTCATCCAGTTTTCCGGATTCTTCGCCCACAATGATCATCTGCACCGCCAGAGAGGGAAACACCTGCGTGTCTTCCAAAGGCCGGGAAAGCCGCTCTCCTTCCTTGACGCGTTCGCTGGCCGTTTCCATAGCCCCGGCAATAACGGTATTGCTGATAATATCCCTGACCAGTTCCAATGCCCGGAGAATGGGAACCCCGCTTCCCATCAGCGTACCGAGAGTCCGGGAAAAACGCGCCACTTCAATTTTGCGGATCAGATCGCCTATCAATGGAACACGGAGACTGTAACGATCCAGACGCTGTCTTCCGTCCGGTGTATTCGAATAACGTCTGAATGCCATTACTGCCCCACCTGCTACCGGAAAAATCAGCCACCAGAAGGATTTGAGAAAACTGCTCATTCCCAGCAGAATTCTGGTAGACAAAGGGATTGCCTGTCCCATGTCGGCAAATATGACAGAAAATTTGGGAATCACAAAAACCAGAAGGATAATCACAGAAATTCCGCCCACAAACAGCAGAAACAGCGGATAGACCAGAGCGGAACGGATATAATCCTTCAGTTCCTGGGATGTTTCCAGAAATTCCCCCAGTCTTTCCAAAACTGTTCCCAGCACGCCCCCTGCTTCCCCGGCCCGCACCATGTTCACATAAAATTTTGAGAAAGCGTCCGGGTGTACTGACATGGCATCGGAAAGATAAGCTCCTCCCTGCACAGATTTCCGTATCTCCTGAATGATATTTGCAAATTTTTCATTTTCACTCACATCTGTGAGAATGGAAAGCGAGCGATCCACCGGCAGACCGGCTTCCAGCAGGGCGGACAAATCCTGTGTGAACATCATGACATCTTTTGTGGAAACCCTTTGGAATATTGCAGAAAGACCTGCGGAAATTCCTGATGCCCTCTGTCCGCCACTCTGCGTAATCCGGATGGGAATATACCCCATTTCCTGCAGTTTGCCAACCGCAGTTTTCTCATCGCCCGCGTCCAGTGTTCCTTTGACGATTTTTCCTGATAAATCGGTGGCTTTATAAGAATAAACGGACATGGTTCACAGATTTTCCTGCATGGGCAGATTCCGGACTTCCACATTAGGCAGACCGTGCATTTTATGACTGCAAATCAGAACATTGCTTGTGATCCAGTTCATTTTATGCTTCAGAATTTTTGTGCTGACCGAATATCTGGCTTTCTGCTTTGGAGGAATATAATCCGGCAAAAAATCTGTCTCAAGCCATAAAACCACTTTCACCTTTCTGGATATATTTAAAAGTATTTTTGCAAAGGGATTCCACAATTCAGGATTGTTTTCTGTTCGGTATGCCCCGACAATACAGCTAATGGAATCTTTTACTTTTTGAGCAACTTCCATTGCCAGTTCCCCGTCTGAAATACGATTTTTGTTCTCAATTCTGTGATCCCGGAAATCTTTTACTTCAATCAGATACAAATCTTTTCCTTCATAAATTCCAAAAAAATCCACAGCTTTTGTTCCGTCAATTTTTTCCATACGATCCCGGTAAAACGGATGGTCATCAAGTTTGCAAATCAGCCATTGATTGCCGAAACAAAACGATAAATTCCCTTCATCCATCTGTTGCATCACTCACTCTGTTCTTCTTTCTCTCTGTGATGGAAAAGTGCTGATTCCCTGTCATAATGTGCAGCAAATTCTTCCAAAATCGGATTGTTCTCAATTTCAGCCAATGTTCTGCCGAATTCCACTTCAACGCCTGCTGTTCTTTCCGGTTTATGCAGGGCAAAAAATTTAATATCAATATTGGGTTCAGACGGATATTCAGCCAGCAGGGAAAGTTCGTAACTGAGCAGATAATCATGGGTGGCAATAAATATCTGCATTCCCAGAGCAGCCAGCTTTTTCAGCACATCCACAAGCTGCACAATGAGTTTCGGATTAAGATTGGTTTCAGGTTCATCCCAGAACAGAATGCTGTCTTTTGTGAGAGAACCGTTTCTCAGCAGATAGTAGAGAGTGGCTATTTTCCGGTATCCTTCGGCCACAATATGAACATCCATACGGCCTTCCGGAAGATGAAAATAAAAACGCCCGTTTTCCTGCGTAAGAATTTCTTTCTGTTCTGCTTTCTGTCCTGTGATGATTCTTTCCAGATGATCAAGAATTTCCTGAATATCCGTAAGGTTTTCCCTGCGTAAAGGCAGCGCATTCAGAGCCAGACTGAGATCATAACAGGTCAAATCATAGGGAAGTTCCCTTTTATTATAAGCAGAGATGAATCCTTCCTGAATGGATAAAAACTCATGTGCCGGAATAAAACAAAATAAAGATGCCGGACAATTTTTATATTCATTACTGACCATTCCAATAGTATTCGAAGAAGTACGAAATATTTCAAAATTAGTTTTTATACTATCATAGTGTATAGTAGCTATAGTAGCTATGGCATTTTGATTCGATTGACCGGAACGGATAAGCGATTCAATATGTCGCTGTTGAAAAACGCTTTTAATAAAATCAAGTGTAATATTTTCAATCTTACCGATTTGCTTCAATAAAATATAAAGAATTTTGAGAATATGGGATTTCCCGGTTCCATTTGCCCCTATCAGCACATTGATTCCCGGACAGAAATCAAAACAGGCTTTTTCAAAAACTGTAAAGTTTTCTAAACACAGTTTGCTTATTTTATTTTTATATTCAGACATATTTCTCTAATTATCCAGCGTTACCCGCAATACTTCCGGAATAGTGGTCAGTCCCAGCCGCACTTTCCGCCAGCCATCGTCCCGGAGAGTGACAGCTCCTTTGGAAACAGCGGTTTTCCTGATTTTTTCCGCGCTGGAATTGGCAACAATTTCTCTGCGGATATCCTCATCCACAGGCAGATATTCAAAAATCGCCATCCGTCCCTTAAACCCGGTATTGCGGCATTCTTCGCATCCCGTTCCTTCCATAAAACGGCTTGCTGCATATTCTTTGGGATTCAGATTCATAGCCCGGATCAGCCTTGCCTCCGGCTTTACATCTTTTTTGCAAATCGGGCAGTTAATCCGCACCAGCCGCTGTGCCAGAATGCCCAGAAGCGTTGAACTGAGCAGAAAATTTTCCACCTGCATATCCAGCAGCCGGGTCACAGCACCAGCCGCATCATTGGTATGGAGCGTACTGAACAGCAGATGCCCGGTCAGCGCGGACTGCACTGCAATTTCAGCGGTTTCCCTGTCCCGGATTTCTCCCACCAGAATAATATCCGGGTCCTGACGCACAATGGCTCTCAATCCGTTGGCGAAATTCAGCCCGATTTTCGGGTTTACCTGTATCTGGTTGACACCCCGCAACTGGTATTCCACCGGATCTTCCAGAGTAATAATTTTTTTGTCCGGTGAATTGATTTTTGCCAAAGTGGTGTAAAGTGTTGAAGTTTTGCCGCTTCCTGTCGGGCCTGTCACCAGAATCATGCCATAGGGCTGTGAAATCAGATGTTCATAGGCTTCCAGCATATCCTGGGGAAAACCAAGCTGCTCCAAATCCAGAATCAGATTTTCCCGATCCAGAATACGCATTACCAGACTTTCACCGAAAAGTGTGGGAACAGTGGAAACACGGAAATCAATTTCCTTGTCCGCAACTTTGAGTTTGATTCTGCCGTCCTGTGGCAGCCGCCGTTCCGCGATATCGAGTTTGGACATGATTTTGACACGGGAAATAATCGCAGCCTGCAACCGAGCGGGCGGGGATTCCACTTCATTGAGAACACCGTCAATGCGGTATCTTACCTTGAACTCATCTTCAAAAGGCTCAAAATGAATATCACTGGCACGCTGTTCCACTGCATTTAAAATCA
>CAZHPS010000385.1:0-6809 GCA_964534335.1 uncultured Desulfobacterales bacterium | reverse complement strand
AATTTTTGCACTCCTCCGGATTTGCATTCCGAATTGTATAAAACCAATGGCGAATTGGTATAAAACAACACGGAATACCAATGAATTCTCAAACCAGACAGACAGATATGAAAAACATGAGCCGTCAGGAACTTCTGACATGGCTTGCGGAACAGAAAATTTCTTCTTACCGCGCGGGGCAGATTTTCCGCTGGATTTATCTCCGGCAGACAGACCGGTTTGAGGAAATGAGCGATCTGAGCCTTGATATACGGCAAATTCTGGCCGAACATTTTTATGTGGGACGGCTGGAAAAAGAGAAAATCGAAACATCGGAAGACGGAACAAAGAAATTTCTTTTCCGGCTGGAAGACGGCAAAGGCATTGAATCTGTGCTGATTCCGGAAAAAGATCATTATACCCTCTGCATTTCCACACAGGCCGGATGTGCGCAGGGCTGCCGCTTCTGCCATACCGCACAGTCCGGTTTGCAACGCAATCTAAGCACTGCTGAAATTCTTGCCCAAATTCGGGACACAGCCGCTGGCATTTCGGAAAATGATCCCAGACGCCTGAGCAATCTGGTATTCATGGGCATGGGCGAGCCCCTTGCCAATTACCCAAATCTGATCCGTGCTTTGCAAATCATCACAGACGGGGATTACGGCATGAAATTTTCCACCCGCCGGGTAACGGTTTCCACTGCCGGGCTGGTTCCCATGATGGAAAAACTGGGCAGGGAAAGCGATGTGAATCTGGCGGTTTCCCTGAATGCTGCTGACAATGAAACCCGAAACAGTCTGATGCCAATTAACCGCAAATATCCTCTGGAAATCCTGATCGATGCGTGCAGAAACTATTCTTTGAAACCCCGGCAGCGGATTACCTTTGAATATATTCTTATGAAAGGGATCAATGATTCTCCCGAAGATGCAAAACGTGTGGTGAAACTGCTCCGGCCTGTGAAAGCAAAGCTGAATCTCATTCCCTTTAACGAACATCCGGGCTGTGAATTTCATCGCCCGGAAGAGACGGATATCCGAAAATTTCAGGAAATTCTGGTCAATGCAAACTACACAGCAGTGATACGCTACAGCAAGGGAGCAGACATTTCCGCAGCATGCGGGCAGTTGAGCGACTCTCACAGTTCCATCCGGATATTTAAGCAGAGTTCCATAAATCTTCTGGTATAAAATTTGAAACAACTCCGTTTGGTGCAATACAGATAAAAACATTTATGCAGGAAAGAAAGGAGCAGTGATGAAAAGTCTTTTCATAGAACAGAGCCGACCGGATATTCTTGCCATTTTGGATGATATAGAGAAAAATCAGGAAATGATCCTGATATACCGGGCGGGAAAGCCGGTTGCCAGCATTTCTCCCTGTAAACGCAAAACCCGAAACCGTATTACCCCCCATCCGGCAATGAGCCGGATCGGTATCAAATATGATCCCACAGAAGCATTGGATCAAAGTGAATGGCCGGAGGATGACTGATGCTTATTCTGGATACATGCGCTTTATTATGGCTTGCACAGGGCAGCGGACTGAAACCTTCTGTTCTGAAAAAAATAGAACTGGCTCCGGTTGTTTACATTTCAGCAATCACAGGGTTTGAAATCAGTCTGAAAAGCAGAAAAGGAAAGCTGGAACTGCCGGTTTCCCCTGAAAAATGGTTTGATATTATTCTGAACCATCATGATATTACAGTTGTTCCGGCAGATTTGGATATTTGCATAGCAGCCAATGATCTGCCGTTTTTTCACAATGATCCCTGTGACCGTCTGATTATAGCAACTGCAAAGATTCTGAACATACCGATTGTCACTGCTGATGAAAAATTCAGCAGTTATGACGTGGAGATTGTTTTTTGATGATTCAAAACAAAGTCTGGCAGTGGGTCAAATCCGTTGATTCTTCCGTAGCGGGATAAGCGGCAAAATGGATGGAAAAAAAGAAAAGAGTAAAAGATGTCCCTTATGTAACGGAAAAATGGAAGAAGGATTTACAGCACTTCCTTTTTTAATCGGGGAAAAGGTTGCTGTTGTCAGAAGTGTTCCCGCAGAAATCTGTTCTGACTGCGGGGAGGCATATATGAAAAGCGGTGCTGTGGGCAGAATAGAAATTCTTCTTGACCGTATTGCCGAATTGCAGTCGGAAATATCTGTTGTTCAGTACCGCGCTGCATAAATAACTGACTGAAAATTTTCGTGTATTCAAAAAAACGGATTTAACAGAATCCCGGAAGGGATGACATTATTATAATATCACCCCTTCCGGGGTTTGGATTGCTGCTGTAACGGTTTTTTCTATAATCATATCACCCCTTCCGGGGTTATGAAAATCCCGGAAGGGGTGATATGATTATAGAAACGGCATGAAAAAACAAATAGAATCCCGTAAGGGATGATATGATTATAGAAATGACATGCAAAAAAACAAAACAGAATCCCGGAAGGGATGACATTATTATAATATCACCCCTTCCGGGGTTTGGATTGTTCTGATTCTAACGGATTTTGTGGTCACTGCCGCCAACCGCCCATCGAACCTGCGACGAGAAAATTTTGTAGCCGGTTTTCATGATAAACGAATTTATTCAGTCTATGGAAAGGAGAAACAATGTCAGGATGATAATACCCTGTCCCTGTTCCATAGGGGTGAAAATTCCGTATCAGAGCCATGGAGCGAAGAGACAGCCGGGCTGATTCAGGCGTACCGCGGAAATACTGCATCGCATACAGCACACGGTCCTGGTAATTCATCAGCCGGTCGGCCATGTTACTGGTGCGGTGCGCACCCGGATTTTTGAGCCCGGTTCTGAATTTAGGGGCTTTCCGGCATAGATTCAAAACGGCATTTTTTACCGGGTTGTCTTCAAAATTCAGCGCCCATTCTTTCATTCGCCGGATCCGCTGTGAAAATTGGGCAGCGGTGTCTGAATGATAGGCATTCCAGACTTTTTCGACTATCATTTTCAGCAGGTCTTTAGACCTCCGGCAGCGGTCTTTAATTTTCAAAAACGCATGGAGAAAGCAGAGAATGACGATCTCTGCCGGAAACAGCTTTTTCCATGCCTGCTGAGCCGGCTCCCATCCGTCGGTATTGACGGTTTTGGGCGCGTACTCAGGATTCAGATTCAGGGCCTCATCCCTGAATTCAGCGCAGGCTTCAGTAAGTTTTTCCACGCCTGCGCTGTCAGCAGCGGCGCATCCGGGAATGCACTCCTGCGCCGCTGGTTGTGGCGACAAATACCCTTTCCCCGTTAGCACGGGTCAGTTTCTCACCGGCTGAAAGGTTTTCAGGCATGAGATCAGGGGTTTTGACCGTGGTTCCCACTATGGAATTACGGCCGGGTGAGTTACAGGCGCGCTGCCAAAACATGGCATCCCGCCCGAAAACGTATGTAAGAGCGTCGAAAGGCACACCCCATCGCCGCAGGTAAATCGCCTTTTAGACGTCAGCGGTCTCGGCGATCATATACGGCATCAGGAAAAATAAAAGAAATATCTGAAAAACGGCTCAGTCTGATGAAATTTACACGTTACATACGTCAGAATCTCAACATTATACCTAAAAATTGCAATCCTTGATGAAGACGGAAAAATGAAAATTTTCTGCTGCAGATCGGGGTAAAATCGAAAACCCGGAGATGAACCGAATCGATCTGCATAATTTTTTCATCCGAAATGTGGAAAACTGAATCAGACTGCTGAATTCTGAATACTCAGGACATACTTCTCCCATGGTTGTGAATATTTTTTTCCTTTGAGATTACTGCTGTTATGCAAAACTCAACTGTTTTATAAAGTCTTCAGGTTCTGTCCATCGGTCTCTGAAGCCCCGGTTCTTTGACAATTTAAGGACGGGCTGCCGTCCTCCGGTCAGAAGCGGCCGGGAACGTGAATGAGCCAAAAACGGACAGTATCGGGTTCCCCGTATATTTTTCGTTTCTGACCCAGCCGCATCATCCATACCGTCAGATTATACGCAGGAATGCAGGTCTGAAAGATGGCAGAATTTGCCCGGAAATTCTCAGTCAGAATGGTGCCGGCTGCCATCTGATTCCTGCACCGTTCTGTCCAATTTTCACCCGCAGCGCGTTTTCCATATTTTTTATGCGCCTGCCACGGTGTCAGATTCTCATTGGTGACATAACAGAAATACCCGTACACATATTCAGGGAAAATAACTCCTTCTGTTATGACTTCAATGAGTTTTCTGACAGGGGCAAAACGTCCCGGTCTTTTCCGGCCGGAGCACTGATATTCAAATTCTGCGGATTCACAGCCGGGCCGGTTTTTAACTTTTCTCCATGTCTGACCCGAAAGGAGCGTGATTAAATTTTTCATTTTGACCCTGATTAAATATAAGGCGCTCCTCATTTCCAGAAATTCAGGGAATTCTCCGTTAAAAAAAGCACTGTCTCCCCTGACAAAAATTTTCCATATGCCTTTGGGCAGACGTGCAAAACATTCTCCGGCAAACTGAACAGTACCGCTGGCGGAATAAGCACTGCCGGCCCGAAACCAATTGTGAAGGCATTCACAGGTTTCGCCGATAAAACAAAAAAGGGGATGACAACTTTTCTGACCTTTTTTCCCAGGACTGTAACCGGCGGCAGCACCTTCCTGGGAACCGGATGCGCCGCGTACACCTGAATCAAGGTCAGGGGCAACACGGCCGGACCGCTTTTTTTCCGGATTTTCCGCAGCACCCGATCTTCTGCTTCGGAAAGTTCATTGCAGGAAGAATGTCTGAAAAGTCTGAAAAGTCTTCCGAACGTGCTGTCATCGGGAAACTTCTCCCAATTAAAAACGGAACGAACTGCCTGTCAGTCCGTAAAATTGCCATATGGTTCATATGCTTGACACCGGCTGAAACGCCCATAACAGGCATAAGAATTGCATCCGATACCTGGTAATCGGCATCAGAACCGCGGCTGATACTGATATGGCCGGTCAGTATTTGCTTTAAATTCAACTTTGCAATAAACCGGCTGAAATTTATAAGACCGGCGTTACCGGTTAAATTTTTTTCGGTAAATTCGACTTTTACTTCTTTCATTATTTTTGTGCCTCCGTTATATGAAAAAATTGGCACAAATATATAACAATATCGAATAGTTGTCAATAATTAACTGGTAGCGTTTGCAAGATTTAGGTTATATATAAAATTGAAGATATCAAAAATATATCTGAAAAAACTTTGGAAGCTGTAATTCGATTCTGTACATACGACACCCGAAAACGCAAAAATTTCGAAACCCAACTTGGACAGATAATTCTTGAAATAAATGAACCGGCAACTTGTCAGTTCTTAGATTGACGCATATGCCCGATGGGACTTTATCCTGTCCCGCAGGGACAACCCAAAATAGCCCGGCATTTTAATGCCGGGCATCCAATGCCTGGATCGGAAAATATGGAAGAGCAGAAAACTTCACCTTTACAGATTCTTATTGTTCACGAAAGCACGGTTATCAGAAATATTCTCCGGGAATACATCCGCACAGATCATCCGGACGCGGCTATTGTTTTCTGTGCATCCCGTGAAGACTTTGGCAGAACTGTGGAAAGCAGCACATTTGATCTGGTTTTTTCCGGTCTGGAAATGGAAAGAATCAACGGTTTTGCCGTGCACCAGGCAATGCAGGAATCCGCGCTCAACCGGAAAACGCCCCTGATTATCATGACACCCACAGACACACCTGCACAGCGCAGGTATCTTGAAAAAAAGGGAATCCGGCATATTCTTCCCCTTCCCTGCACTTCCATACAGCTTCGGGATTTGATATACCGGATTTTTAACCCGGAATCCAATACCATCCGCACCTTTTACGCCATGCCGGAATCCAGGGCAGTGATTCACATGGAAAATCAGCATATTCCCGCGGAAATCATCAATATCAGCACAGACAGCATCATCTGCGGTCTCACATGGACAGGGGAAAGACATCCCCTGACCAAAGCCAATCTTGTCACTCTGCAGTTTCCGGCAGATTACGGCAAGGCCAGTACCATCAGCATTTCCGGTGAACTCCTTGGCATCAAAGATACAATTCGCATTCATACAGATCATCCGGATCGGCTTCGGGTGAACTGGAAGGTTTCATGGAATCTGTTTGAACTGCAGGCCGCCACCAAAAAACCCCTGAAACTCCGGCTGGGGGAGCATACGGTCCCGCGTCCGGATGCTGCGGAACATCAGGAAAAAATCACGGAAACAAATCTGATTCTGCTCCGGGAGAATGAAAGCCTGAAAACCGCGCTGGATATGCTGACAATGGAGAAGGAAACTCTTTTGCAAAAGGTTTCCCGGCTCAGGAAAAAAATTTCAGACCTTGAAAAAACACAGGCAGAAATGGTATTACAGCGGACAGCAGACGGTGCGCTGATCAATGAGGCTCCTGTGCAGACCCGCGACAGCAGAAAACTGTCCATTTTCAAACGGATTATTGAAGACAATGTAAAACTGAGGGGTTAATTTTTAATGATGAATGGTGAATTATAAATGATGAATGGTGAATGATAAATGGTGAATGGTGAATGGTGAATGATAAATGATAAATGGTGAATGGTGAATGGTGAATGGTGAATGGTGAATGGTGAATGATAAATGATAAATGGTGAATGGTGAATGGTGAATGACAATCCGACTGCATTCATCATTTACAATTCACAATTCATCATTTACAATTCATCATTTACAATTCATCATTTACAATTCACCATTTACAATTCACCATTCACCATTTACAATTAAACATTCACCACTTACTACCGGACAAAAATATTATATCATTTATAATTACAGGAAGTTAAAATTTG
>CAZHPS010000384.1:0-6813 GCA_964534335.1 uncultured Desulfobacterales bacterium | reverse complement strand
GTATGGCAATGAATTCCGCTGAAAACGATAACCAGTCGGACAAAAATGCCGGTAAAACGGCTTTGAAGGAACTGATACTCAAAGGAAAGGAACAGGGATTTTTAACTTACGATGAAATCAACGAAGTTCTTCCGGATGAGGCATTGACACCGGAAAGACTGGATGAAACCCTTATTCTGTTTGATGATCTGGATATTGAGATTCTGGATGACAACAAACAGAAACTGCCCCATAAAGCAAGAAAAGTTCCCAAAAAGACCGAAGATGAACAGCCTCCGGTGTCGGATTTCGGAACTGTGACAGACCCGGTGAAGATGTATCTCCGGGAAATGGGCATGGTTACGCTTCTGAGCCGTGAAGAGGAGGTGGAAATTGCCAAAAAAATAGAATCCGGTGAGCAGGAGGTTTTAAAAGCTTTGCTGGAAACCACCACCGGTGTGGAATGTATCCTGGGCCTTGGCGGCCATATTGAGGAAGGCTCGCTGCGTCCCAAACATGTGCTCAGGGATCTGGACGAAGGCGACACAATGGTGGATGAAAAGGTCCAGATTGAAAATTTTCTGAAAACCATCCGGGCCATCAGGGAACTGTATGAGGAAAACGAAGTATACCGCATGCAGATATTTAACGAAAACCCGGAGCCGGATGTCCAGCGCAGGATACGGAGAAATATCAACCGCCGGAACAGCAAGATATTCGAACTTCTCAAAGACTGGCGTCTGGAAGGCGGGGTCATTGACAAAATCGAAAAGGTAATCCGCAAACAGATTGACTGGTTTGAGTCCATGAGCAAAGCCCTGTTTGAATATGCGGAAACTCTGGGGGTATCAGTTACGGAACTGCGCGGTCATCTGAAAGAGGAGGATCTGTTTCTGATCTGGGCCCGGACATGCTGCACTTTGGAAGACAATAATCTGTGCATGGTTTTCACGCAGGCCAAAAGCATTCAGGAAAAAATTGATGCACGGGAACGATCCATCAAATCCAACTGCCGGACTCTCAGACGTACCATGACCGGAGTGGAGGAGGGACGGCAGCGGGCCAAGGATGCCAAAAGCGAACTCATCAAGGCCAATCTCCGTCTGGTGGTAAGCATTGCCAAGAAATACACCAACCGGGGCCTGCAGTTTCTGGATCTGATTCAGGAGGGCAATATCGGTCTGATGAAGGCCGTGGACAAATTTGAATACAGGCGGGGATACAAATTCAGCACCTATGCCACATGGTGGATCCGTCAGGCCATCACCCGCGCTATAGCGGATCAGGCCAGAACCATACGCATTCCTGTTCATATGATTGAAACCATCAACAAACTTATCCGCACCTCACGTTATCTGGTGCAGGAACTGGGCAGGGAACCCAGCCCTGAAGAGATTGCGGAAAAGATGGAAATTTCTTTGGACAAGGTGCGAAAGGTGCTGAAGATCGCGCGTGAACCCATTTCCCTGGAAACACCCATCGGAGAAGAAGAGGACAGTCATCTGGGCGATTTTATCGAGGACAAGAAATTTATGCTGCCTTCGGATGCGGCAGTGAGTCTGAATCTGGCTGAACAGACCCGCAAAGTGCTGGCCACCCTGACACCCCGTGAGGAAAAAGTTCTGCGTATGCGTTTCGGCATTGGAGAGAAAGCTGACCATACTCTGGAAGAGGTGGGACAGGATTTTGCCGTAACCCGTGAGCGGATCCGCCAGATTGAAGCTAAGGCTTTGAGAAAACTCAGACACCCCACCCGAAGCAAAAAGCTCAAAAGTTTTATTGATTATTAGGATTTGTCAGGTTTGATTTTGTGCATTTTAACCGCAAAGGGCGCAAAATCTGTACAAAACTTTATGCTGACAAAGCATTGGGGGAAGTGGATCAAATCCGCTGAACCCGGACAGGGTTTTCACCTGTAACCGCAAAGTTTGCACCAGTATGGAGTTTTCTGCGGATTCCGGGCTTACGGTGATTTCCAGAAAAGAATATCCCGCCAAAGCAGCATAAGCTTCCAGCTTGTGCCCTGTGCCTGTGAACTGAAATGGGATATTTATTTTCAGAAATCATCTAAAGCTAATCCGCAGTCCGAATCCTGCCGATCAGAAATCAGAAAAGCAAGGGGAAATCTTTGCTTGACAAACGCATGTTTTGGATGTATTAATATATTCATCAGTGAATGATGCAAGGGCCTATAGCTCAGTTGGAAGAGCCACCGGCTCATAACCGGTAGGTCCCTGGTTCGAGGCCAGGTGGGCCCATCTCCCATATAAAAAAAGCGTGGCGGATTTTTTCCGCTCACGCTTTTTTTTATGGTCTTTTTCTGTCTGTTTTCAGCAGAGCTAATGCAGAGCTAATATAGATTCGCCATTGATTTGATCCAATATTGTCACTTTTTCCGCTGTTTTGTCTGTGCAAAAAACCGCTCCGCTTAATTTTTGCACTCCTCCGGATCAGTTGCAGATTGTGCAGCAAGTCAATGGTGAATCGGTATAAAAGTTTTCAGCAGACCGGTTCTGAAGCAGTTCCCGGAGTGCAAAAATTGTATTTTTGCACTCCGGGAATTTTTCGCCATTAAATACCAATTCACTTTCAAAATATTAGCGTACTGCTTTGCTTCCAAATCCTGTTTTTTCGTGCTGTTCGTGTTTTTCGTGGTTAAAAAAACAGACATTCCACGAACTTTGAAAACGATTTGGTATTATACTGATCCAATTTTGGTTTTTTTTGGCACGGAAATTGCCTATGCACCAAAACAGTTTTTTCAGCCCGTCTGCGGGGTTTTTCAGGCCAAAAACGGATGATTTTTCACTTTCAGCCCGTCAGTCAAAAATCATGCCGGATAAAACCAAAATTGGATCAGTATATGTCAGAATTGAAGATTCACCGGGTGTTCCGGAACATGCCCAGAGAATTGGGATGATGCATTTCCTCTTCCATATCTTTTTTGTGACAGACTTTGCAGTTCTTATTTGCACCGATAGGATAGGGCATGTTCTGGTACTGCATGGGAACCATATTGTCCCTGTCCTTTCCAAAGGGATTGTCCGCTGGATACAGGGCATGGGTCATGCCGTGACACGCAGCGCATTTCACACCCGCCTCATCAGAACGGTTCCGGTACAAATTTTTTTCTGAATCTGTCCACCGGTTAAAGGTATCCATGACCTCCGGAGCCTGAAAATTCACATGACAGTTCAGGCAGTCCGGTTCATTGATCCAGGGTTTTCGAGGAAGTATCTCCGTAACAGAGGAAATCGCGCGGGGGGAAATATTCTTCATCAGCTCATCAGCGCATTTCTTTCCTGCTGCCTGTTCTGCTTTCAGCAGAGACAGGGAATGATCTTCCAGAGGGCCGTGACAGTTCATGCAGTCCATACCAACTGCTTTGTGAATACCCCGGAACGCACGGGTTTGGCCGGTGGGCATTCCCGGATGGCATGACGCACAACTGTCTGCCCATCTGTCACTCAGATAATTGGCATGAAAACCGTGTATGGCCGCAGACAGGTTCAGGTTTTCCGGATTTTCTGAAGTATGGCACTGCTGACACATGCGCGGACTTCCCTTTGCCGCATGTTTTGCCAAATCCGTGCCGTTTTTCCGGTCGTGAACCCGCAGAATATTTTCCGCAGTTTCAGGGGAAAGCCCGGTCTGCTCCTTCCTGCCCCATCCGCCTCCGTGACAGCGGCTGCAACCCATTTCCGTGGAAACAGGAACTGTTATCTTTGCGGAGGCCAGCAGATTTCCATTCATATCTCTGGCTTCGATGGTTGCCAAAGGATAGGGATTGAAACTGCCATCATCTTTATAGGGAAGCACAGGAACGCCTTTTGCGATATATACTTCAGATTCTTTGTCATACGCCATTGTATCTTCAGGTTTTTTCCCGTACAATCCTGTATTGTCCGCGAGTCTGCTGCCTGTCAGAGAGGCTGAATATTTCCAGAATTCAGACTGTGCCGAAGGATTGCGGAATCCTTCTTCCAACTGATAGGAAATCCGCACCTTTTCCGTGATGCGCTCCGGAGATTCTCCCCGGCGGATCAGAAGTGCGTACAAATCACTGCCCGGAGCCGAAAAACTGAAATACCGGTCACTGTCTGAAACACAGTGCATTCCCTTACTGGTCCAGGCCAGCAGCACATAGTCATCCTTGTCTGCATTGAACGCGGGGATTTCCGCAGGCAGAGATTCCGGAGCCCCGGCCGGGATCGCAGGTTCTTCTTTGTTTCCGTGCAGATCTTTTACAATATACGCTGCCAAAGCCTTTTTTTCCACGTCATTTCCCATAAACGGCGGCATATAGGGACTGATTTTTCCCATGCCTTCCGCAAGAACTTCCATACCAAATGCAGTTAGTCCCTCTGTCAGGGGCAGGATGTCATTCATAGGCCCGCGCACAGAATGGCAGGAACTGCACAGAAACTGAAACACCTCTCGGCCAGCTTGGGTTTCATTGGCTTCGGTGATGTCCCGATGCTGAGCCCATGCTGCGGATGCCAGAACTCCGTTTTCCCGGATTTTCTCCAAATCTGCTGCTTTGACACCATTGGAATACATATAACCGTAAATCAGCCAGGGACGGCGTCCGGCTTCTCTGATCCATTCAAATGAACCCATATATCCCAGCCCGATAATCACAAGAAAGACAGTCAAAGCTTTTTTCATATGCAGGGGCATCTTCCGGGCCATGAGAAGGCCAATCACAAATATCACCGGAGATATTTGCAGGAACAGGCGCAGGAATTTCACTGTCTCCGGAGATCTTTTCAGAATCATAAGTTTCTGATCTTCGGGAAGTGCGAGAACATACCAGACTCCGGCAGGAAGGAGAAAGAAAAGCGGAACAATCAGCCATTTGGAGCAGTAACGGAGCATGGTTTCCCTGAAATCTTCCTCTTTCAATCTCAGAGAAGTGATATAACCGAAAAGCCCGGCCAGCATAAAGGCCATTGCGGTGCGGAAAAACACAGAAGGCCAGAAAGAGGGATTGAAAAAACCATCCCAGAAATCTCCGGTGTTCAGCCATTGTCCGGGGGTAAGCATAAAGGAAATTATACCGTTGACCGTGAAAAGGGAAAGCCATCCAAAAACAAAATAAATCCATCCCACCCGGAGATGATCCTTTCTGTCCATTTTTCCGAAAGTGTAAAAATAGACAAAAAGAGCGACAATCTCTCCGAGAAAGAAAACCCATTCCGCTGCCCAGCCAAAAGCAAAACTGCGGACAAGCTCCGAGGTTGCTGCCGGACTCAGCACGGAAATCACAAACCATATGCCCACTCCGGTAAGGGAACCGAATACTGCGGACAGGAGAAGGAAAAATTTGGCATGTTTTTGGGTATAGTCCAGAATAGCCTGGGAATTTTCCCGGTATCCTTTTTTTTCTGTCAGAACCAGAAACAGCCCTCCGCCTACGGCAAAATGCGCCACATACACATGAACCACCGCGATCAGCGCGATCCAGAAACCTCCGCCGAACACTTCCAGATTCCATACAGGATAATTCAACAACCAGTTTGCATTCATTTTTTTCCGCCTCTTTTGATTAGGATAGAAGTTTGGGACTGGCACTGCTGCCGCTTTTTTGAAAACAGTGTGACAGTCAGAAGATCAGACAATTTTGACCAGACCGGTTTTCAGATCTGCCCCGGAGTGAAAAAACTGTATTTTTGAACTCCTCCGGAAATTTCCGTTCTGCTGACAATGGTTTCATATATCAAAATATATCCGCATTTCAAGGAAAAACTGCAAAAGAGCGGCACAGGAAATTTTATAAAAAATGGAAACAGCAGGGGGAATCTTTAAAATCATTGCTGTATCAGGCCGGGCTGCTGTAAAAAGATTCGATGAATTCCAGAATAAAATCCGCATACTGATCCACAGTGACATTTCTTTTTGCATATTTCCACCGCCTGACATACCATTCCTGCAGCATGGCCTTAATAATGCCTGCGCTGAGCTGATGATTCCGGGGCTGGAAGATTCCCTCAGCCTCTCCGAGTTCCAGAATATCCCGGATCATGGTTTCTGTGGACAGTTCGCTGTCAATCGCGTTTTTCCGCTCCTCATCACTGAGATTTTTGGTTTCCATATAGGAAAAATAGAACCATGGCTGCATGATTTCGCTGAGATACAGATGAGTCCGTATGATCATCCGCAGCATATCCTCCGCCCCTTTCACGCTGGCAATGCGTTCTTCCAGAACCTGCCGGACAAGATTCCGCCCCTGACGCAGGAGCATTCCCAGCAGATCCTCCTTGCTGGAAAAATAGGCATACAGCGCGCCCATGCTCAGATCGGTTTCACGGCTCAAATCCCGCATACTCATATTATACCAGCCTTTTCTGTTGCTGATTTTCAGGGCGGCACAGAAAATTTTCTCCAGATTTTTCAGAGCGGTTTTCTCGTTTTTTATTCGGATATTTTCTTTGTTGTCCGAAAAAGTGCTGTGGTACAGTTCCAGTTTGGATACCTTTATGATATTCTGAAATTCCGCATAATTCATTGTTATCACTGCCTCATCTGTTCTGCAAATACGGAATGTCCGCATTACCGCTCCAATACAATTGCGCATATGCGGAAAATTGCCAAACTTTTATCTTCTGGCGGACAATAATAATTATTATACCAATTCTCCATTGATTTGATACAATCTTTATTGTCAGTTTTTACCCGGTTCAGCGTTTGCAAAAAACCGCTCCGCTTAATTTTTGCACTCCTCCGGTTTGCATTCCGCATTGTATAAAACCAATGGCGAATTGGTATTATACCGATTTGCTATTGAATTTATACAATAAGGTGAATTATTTCCTCTGTGTTCTCTGTGGTTTT
>CAZHPS010000383.1:0-6831 GCA_964534335.1 uncultured Desulfobacterales bacterium | reverse complement strand
CCGGATCAGTTGCAAAAAACCGCTCCGCTTAATTTCTGCACTCCTCCGGATCAGTCCGGATAGTATCAAGTCAATATAGAATCGGTATAATTAGGCAAACAAAAATTTTCGTGTATTCAAAAAACCGGATTTTTCCAAAAAATCCGGTTTTTCTGAAAATTTTATGCCTGAAAATTTATGGAACCTTACTTATATCCGGATCACACGGGTATTGCAGATTCTGTCATGCAGGGTGCGCTTTTCCTCATCAAAAGCAGCCATAAGATAACCAATGCACAGAATAAGACTGCTGAGCCATTCCGCCATTGTCCGTCCAAACGCGGCCATATAGGAAATCCGTTCACCGTAGGCAGACACAACCCTGAGTCTGCAGACCATCTTTCCGGGAGTCGCTGCGTAGGTTCCCAAAAACCATGTGGTGTAAATAATGGGCATAATCAGGGAAAAAAGCAGGTTCAGTCCCTGTCCGATGAGCAAAGCCGAATCCCCTGAATCTGAAAAACCAATCAGCAGGCCCAGGGGAAAGGAAACAATCGTCTGAATAATGCCCACTGCAATTGCATCAATGATTTTGGCTCCCAGCCGAATCCAGAATCCGCCGTATTCCATCTCGGACGGAACACTGGCACCCTCTTTGAGTCTCTGAACAAACAGAGGTTTGCACGCGGCGCAGATACTGGTTCCCTGATACCGGATGATTTCATCTTCGGGAAATGACCTGCCGCATTGGGAGCATACGCTCAGCAGAGAAGCAGAAATATCTGCTTTCTGTTTCAGAACAGGTCCTCTGTCAGCCTCATTGTCTTTTACAGGAACATACTCTGCATCCACCGGTTCTGTTTTGGCCTGTTCTTCATGTTCCTGAACAGTTTTTTCTTCCGGATAATCTGTATTTTCTTTTGATTTCAATTTTCTGGCTGCCAGACTTCCCAGTTCCTGCCAGTCTGCCATGCCTTCTTTCCAGACAAGGGTTTTGGCACTGATCCGCTTTTCATGGATCAGTTGCTGTATCTCTTCCCTGGAGACCGGCCCGACCTGCTTTCCCTCCTGTGCATAATACCATTCTTCCATTGTTTTTCACCTTTCCAATCATCCACCGCGGATCATTTCCCGGAGAGCCTGCTGCAGACTGCGTGTAACCGGCCCGGGTTTTCCATCTCCGATGATCTGCTCACCTATCCGGATAACAGGCATGACCTCGGTGGTGGTTCCCAGAAGCATACATTCCTGCGCGTCCGCTAGTTTATCTGCCAGAATGGGACAGAGCCTGAACGGAATATCCAGATTCCTGCACAAATCCAGTACCATCTGCCGGGTAATGCCCGGAAGGATATAATGACTTTCCGGATATGTGACAAGTGTGCCGTCAAACACAGCACAGAAACTGGTGTGTGCCCCCTCAGTCACAGCCCCGTCCCGGACAAAAACAGCGTCCCGTGCGCCCTGTTCCTTTGCCTGCTGACAGGCCAGCACATTGGGAACCAGTGACGTGGTTTTTATGTCGCAGCGCAGCCAGCGCATATCCGGCACAAGAATCACTTTTACCCCTTCGGCCAATTCCTTTTCCGGGGGATCAAACTGACCTGCTGACGCGTAAACCGTGACCGGAACCTCATCGGCCGGAAAGGCATGTTTCCGGGGGGCTGCCCCGCGGGTGATCTGAATATACACGGTTGCCTGTCCATAATCCAGACCATTTTCATGGATCAGCTTTTCTGAAACATTCCGAAGAACAGTCATATCCGGTTCTTTGATGCGCAGTTCCCCCAGACTTCGGCGCAGCCGGTCAAAATGCGCGCCTGCTTTGAACAGTCTGCCTTTGTATGACAGTATCACCTCATACACGCCGTCACCGAAAACAAAGCCCCGGTCATCCGGAGATATGCTAACCTCATCCTTATTTCTGATTCTGCCATTGAAATAAACCAGCATTGCATTTTCCTTTTCCGTTTACACAACCCATACGGTTGTGTCCGAAACATTTTCCAGAACCCGTATGGCTGAACTCCCCAGTGCAAAATCCCTGTTGCAGGATGGAGCCTGTCTGCCGAAAACAATGGTTCCATACTCTTCGGATTCTTTCAGAATGTCTTTATCCACCCTGGCTCCTCCGTCAATAATCTTTTCTGTTATATTTTCTTCCGGGATCCCGGCCTGCACAAGAATTTCATGCACCTTTTTCATATAAGGCATGATTTTCTGCACAGATTCACTTGACCATTTTGCCCGAAGCTGGGGAATGCTGGCCAGCAGAGATTTGGGAACAAAACGGTCAAGAGCCTGTTTGCTGTGAAAAAGGCATATTTTCCGGTCTGTTCCGCTGAGCATAAAACCTGCATGATCTGCTGCCCTGAAACAGCTTTCAGAGGCATCCACGGGAATCAGCACAGCATCATTTCTGACTTCGCCCCTCATTACCCATATGGGGCTGATATGGCAGCATTCCAGCAGTTTGATGGTCACATGCCCCATGAAAAATCCCTCCAGCCGTGTCAGTCCCCGGCTGCGAAGCAGAATCGCATCCACCCGCTCTGTTTCTGCCCATTTGCAGATGTCATGGGCAAGGCCAAGCTGCTCTGCCCCCCGAATCTGTTTGATATTTTCCTCAGGATAGCCTTTTTCCAGCAGGATTTTTTTCCCTCTTTCCAGCACTTCCGCAGCCACACGTGCGTTTTCCTCTTTGACTGCCTTGAATTCCTTTGCAATTTCCACATCCCGCATCCGGTTTTCCACCAGAAAGGGGGGCAGGGACGGCATGACATAAAGCAGGGCCACCTGAAGATTGTGCTTTGAACCGAAAACCGCATCCAGATAATTAATGGTATGCAGGGATTTGCCTGAGCCATCCAGCGGAATGGCAACCATCTTCATAATTTTCTCAGTCATTTTTCACCTCCTGTTTTGTAATGATTCACATTTCCTTTTACGAAAAAGGGATGTGAAAAGGTTCAGAGTGTATTCAATCTGCCACAAAGATGCAAATATAAAAATTAAATTGGCTGTGTAATACCAAATCGCTGTTGAAAATATGCTTCTGAAAAAGTAATATATTGTAATCAAACATAAAAAATTGACAATATTTTATAAAAATCAACGGAGAATTGGTATACTGCTGCATTGTTTCAACTTAAATTGTGGGAATATTCCGGAGTGATACCGGGTTGTCGGATTACGCCTGCGCTAATCCGACCTACTGCTGCCATGACAAGAAGAAATGCAACTGCAAGAAAAAAATGTTTTGTTTTCATGCCTGCCTCCATTCCGCATTCCGTCCCATAAACTTTAATGATTTAAGGATGTTGTGATGCCATTCTGCTATATGACCACATTGAATTTTATATAATCCCTCTTGAGAGGGGCAGGGGTGTGTAAAAATCCCATGCCCGGCACACCCCTTTATCCCCTTTCAAGAGGGGAATTGATGCCATAAAATCTAAATTGGTCATGCCCTACTTTCTGATCGAATACGTGATCTGTTTCTGCCATATCTTCTGCTCCTTTGCCTTTTGGATATTTTCAAAGATCTTCCTGATCATTCTCTCATTCTTTTTTTCCACTGTAAAGAAATATCCTTTTTCAAAGGAAGCTTCAAAAATACTGAAGGGTTTTTCAGATACCAGAGCGATCACTTTTTCTGTTCCGGCAGGCCCTGTTACTTCCAGTTCAATGGGCGCGTCTTTGCCCGGAATTTCATATGCCTGTTTTGCCTTTACAGAAGATTTCCGCATAATACTGTTGGGAAACAACTGCAGCAGTTCACCATCCGCAGTCAGATAGGCAATATTCACATAACAGTCTTTTTCTGAACGGAAATGGAAGGAAATGATGTCACCGATTTTTACATCGGATTTGCTTATCCATAGTTGGAGAAAATCCGCCCTGTTCCATGTGCCGGTGTCTGTCAGTTCTTTGACAAGCCCTTCAAAGGAAGGCGGAGGCACATGTGCCTGCACTTCAAAATCTTTTGTGATTTCCGCATGATTTCCTGCGGCATCTTCTGCTGTGAGAACACAGGTATAGGTTCCGGGTTTAAGATTTTTGGTGGAAAAAGAGGAACCGCGCCTGAAATTCCGATCCGAACTGTCTGCCGAAAAACGTATCTCTGTGTTTTTCACTTCAAAAGCAATGCGTTTCAGGGCATTGTCATCTTTGGCACTGATTTCATATTCCACTGTGTCACCCTGTGTATACTTATCCTGCTTCATGCTGATTTTCCCCGAAGGCTTTGCCGTATCCTGCGGAGGAGGCGGTATCTGTGCCTGCACTTCAAAATCTTTTGTGATTTCCGCATGGTTTCCTGCGGCATCTTCTGCTGTGAGAACACAGGTATAGGTTCCGGGTTTCAGGTTTTTAGTGGGAAAAGAGGAACTGCGCCTGAAATCCGCATCAGAAGTGTCGGCTGAAAAACGGATATCTGTGTTTTTCACTTCAAAAGCAATGCGTTTCAGGGCATTGTCATCTTTGGCAGTGATTTCATATTCCACTGTGTCACCCTGTGTATATTTATCCCTGATACCGCTGATTTTTCCGGAAGGCTTTGCAGTGTCACGCGGCAAATCCTGCACTTCAAAATCCTGCCTGATTTCCGCCTGATTTCCTGCTGCATCTTCTATGGTAAGAACACAGGTATAAGTTCCGGGTTTCCAGTTTTTGGTGGAAAAAAAGGAACTGCGGATAAAAGCAGAATCAGCAGGATCTGAGGAAAAATGTATATCCGTGTTTTTTACCTCAAAAACAATGTGTTTCAATGCCCTGTCATCTTTCACAGTGATGCTGTATTCCACAGTATCGCCCTGCATATATATCGCCCGTATGCCGCTGATTTTTCCGGAAGGTTTTGCACTGTCCGGCATGGACTTCAGTTCAAAACTGCCGCTGATCTCATTCTGATTTCCGGCCTCATCTTCCATGCGAAGGATACAGGAATAGGCCCCAGGTTTCCAGTTTTGTGTGGAGAAAGAGGATTCCAGTGATGCAGACTGGCCCCTGATATTCCATGATTTTTTCACAGAACTGCCTGTCACTTCAAAAACAGCTTTCTTCAGCTCGGTATCATCATTCACAATGATTGTGCAGCGGATGACATCTCCCTGTGTGTACTGTTTTTTCAGTCCGGTAATTTCACCGGAAGGTTTTATCCGGTCAACGTCCGGGACTGCATGAGGTTTTTCCCTGTCCTTTTCCGGCAGAAAAGGCTCTCCCCCTTTTTCCAGCACAAAGGAATCCCTGTATTCCTCTGATTTGTTTCCCGCTCTGTCTGTCACCAGAAGAATGCAGGTATAGGAACCCGGTTTCCATCCCCCGGTGGAAAAGGAATCATCAAACAATGCAGATGGTTTCATGGGATTCCATGTTGTTTCAATTTCAGTTCCATGCACCCGGAACACCATTGTTTCTGCCTGCTGATTATCCTCTGCTTTTACCCGGTAAGTTACTGTATCTCCCACAGTCCAGAGTTTTTTGCTCAGATGGATTTCTCCGGCTGGTTTTACAGTATCTTCCGCAGGCTTTTTGGGAATGAGCCAGTATGTCAGCCCTGCAATCACAGCAAGAAAGGCAGCGATAAGCAGTATCTTTTTTACAGGAGGAACTGGAGGAACGGGGGGAACAGGCTTTTGTACAATTTTTTTATCTTCAGAAGGCTGAAATTTGGCCCCAAGAAAAATCGGATGCTCCTCATCGCTTTCGGCATGTTCCTCCTCTGCGAGGAAAGAACCGCCGGAAACAGCAATAATACGCCGCAAATAGTTGGATTTGATTTCTATCTTACCGAAAAGAACAGTGTCTTTTTTCAGATTATTGACTTCCAGTTTTATCCTGTGAAGTCCGGGTTCACGCAGCCCCGGAGTCAGTATGCGCAGACCGGAAATGTCTGTTTCCAGACTGCAGGAAACCGGTACTCTCATTTCAAAAACAAAAGAATTTTTTCTGCCCGGAACCACAGGCCATATATGAAGAGATTCCGGATATTCCCATACACCGTCTTCCAGCACAATGCCGGACACATTTCCCTTTACCACAACATTGTGCAGACGGACTTTAAGGAATTCCTGAACAGACAGGGCAAGAAATCCCTTTTCATCTGCGGCTTCTGAAGGGCATGTAACCTCAATCCGCAGGTTCCGGATTTCCACATCCTCTGATGTGATATGGATCACCGGCCCATGCTTTGCACAGACAGTACTGTGATTTCCTTCTATGGTAAGCGGTTTGTCAATCAGAACCTGTCCGAAATATTCATTGAATTCCAGCGCAATGGTTCCGTATTCCTCTGTTTTGTCAATCAGTTCCTGCAGATTCATCTTGATACTCCGGTTTCATTGTATATTGTCAGAAATTAAAAAAATGATGAAGTATGATGAGTTTCCTTAAATACTTATAAACCGCGATTCAAATGGTTGCGTAACTTTTTTAATCAAGGCAATCACAATAATAACATAAATCACAGTTCAGACAATCCTCTGTCCTGAACTGTGATTTGTCTGATTTATCTGATTAACCTGATTTTACAGCAAAAATAGTGGGTTACGCTATCGCTTCACCCACCCTGCGAATTTGTCTGAACTCTGATTCGTCTGATTTCTGTGATTACTCTGATTATCAAAAACTGTCTGAACCGAAGATTCAGCAGGATTAAGCTGATTACACGGATGATGCGGCGCAAAAATCAGATAAATCAGAAAAATCAGATGAATCAGATGAATCAGAGGTTCAGACAGTTATTGTCCTGAACTGTGATTCGTCTGATTTCTGTGATTACTCTGATTATCAAAAACTGGGTAGTGCTACACAAGTAATGCTGTTATAACATTTAAACTTTACAAATACATA
>CAZHPS010000382.1:0-6884 GCA_964534335.1 uncultured Desulfobacterales bacterium | reverse complement strand
TTTTATATCCGCTGCACACAGACTTTGCTGTTTTCAATGTGTTCCGGTATATCACCTTCCGCACCATTTATGCCTGTCTCACGGCTTTTTTTATCTGTTTTATTCTGGGACCCTGGGTTATCCGGAAACTCCGCACTCTGCAGATTGGCCAGTATATCCGGGAAGAGGGACCCAAACATCATAACATCAAGGCGGGAACACCCACTATGGGCGGTTCGCTTATTGTTTTTTCCATAGTGATTTCCACTCTTTTATGGGCAAATCTGGGCAACCCCTATATCTGGATTATCCTTTTTGTAACAGTTTCTTACGGACTGATTGGTTTTGCTGATGATTATCTCATGCAGATCAAAAAACGCAATATGGGACTTTCTGCCAGACAGAAGATTGTGCTGCAGACAGTCGCTGCACTGGCAGCGGGATATTTTTTCTGGCTCTGCCCGGATTTCGACACCCGGCTGACCCTGCCCTTTTTCAAGAAAGTGTCTCCGGATCTGGGATGGGGATACATTTTTTTTGCTGCCTTTGTCATTGTGGGAACCTCCAATGCTGTAAATCTTACGGACGGACTGGACGGACTGGCTATCGGGCCCGTGATTGTGGTGGCTGTCACCTATATGATATTTTCCTATGTGACCGGGCATGTGAAGATCGCCAATTATCTGCAGATCAACTATGTGGCAGGCAGCGGGGAGGCCAGCGTGTTCTGCGGAATACTGGCAGGCGCTGGACTGGGATTTCTCTGGTTCAATGCGTATCCCGCGCAGGTTTTTATGGGCGATGTGGGTTCACTTTCCCTGGGAGCAGTCATCGGAACCATAGCAGTGGTGACAAAACAGGAAATTATGCTGGTGCTGGTGGGCGGACTTTTTGTCATGGAAGCCCTGTCTGTAATCTTTCAGGTGGGATTTTTCAAAATCACCAAAGGCCGCAGAATCTTCCGCATGGCCCCGCTGCATCACCATTTTGAACTCAAAGGCTGGCCTGAACCCAAAGTGATTGTAAGGTTCTGGATTATTTCCATTGCACTGGCCCTGCTTTCCCTCAGCACCCTGAAACTGAGATAAATGCTATGATCAGAAAACATGAATTCCGCATCAGAGGTTTTGCCCTGAGCGACTCCGATATACTGATTCTTTTTCCGCTTCTTTTTCTGTCAGGTATCGGCATTGTGATGGTTTACAGTGCAAGTTCTGCCCTGGCCCTGCGGAAATTCGGGAGCGATTACCATTTTCTGATCCGGCAGGCTGTATTTGTCCTGACAGGATTTGTGCTGATGTTTTTCTGCAGGCAGATCCCCCTGAAATTCCTGCGTTCTTTCACCTATCCCATACTGGGCATATCCCTGGGACTGCTCATCGGGGTTCTGATTCCCGGCCTGGGCATATCCGCAGGCGGGGCCGTGCGGTGGCTGAAATTCGGCACTTACACCTTTCAGCCTGCTGAGGTCGCCCGTTTTGCTTTGGTGCTGTATCTGGCTTATTCCCTGGACAAAAAACAGGAGCGGATACAGGATTTTTCCATCGGTTTTGTTCCCCATGCGATGATTCTGGGACTGATGTGCCTGCCCATTCTCTTTCAGCCTGATTTCGGAACTGCCGCCATTCTTTTTGTCATCACGTGGATTATGATGTTTGCCGGGGGTGTATGTATCAGACATCTGGGAACTTTTCTGCTGTTTGCAAGTATTCCGGCCTGGTATCTCCTGATCAGCGCACCCTACCGGATGAGACGGTGGATCAGTTTTATGGATCCTGAAAAATATGCCAGTGATGAGGGATACCAGACCATACACTCCCTGATGGCTTTTGGCACGGGCGGAATATGGGGCACAGGGGTGGGAAAAGGGTATCAGAAACTGTTTTATCTTCCGGAACCGCATACGGATTTCATTTTTTCGGTACTGGGAGAGGAGCTGGGACTGGTGGGCGTTCTGGCAGTGATCCTCTGTTATGCAGTAATTATCCGGCAGGGTATGGTCATTGCGGGAAATACCGAAGATTCTTTTCTGGCCCTGCTGGCAACCGGGCTGACCGTATCTTTGGGACTTCAGGTCTGCATCAATATGGGAGTGGCACTGGCCCTGCTGCCCACCAAGGGGCTGACCCTTCCTTTTCTGAGTTACGGGGGAACCTCGCTGCTGGTGAATATGGCATCTGTGGGAATACTTATGAATATAGCAAGGTTACAGTATGAAAAATGATCATCTCAGCATTGTCATCGCAGGCGGAGGCACCGGGGGGCATCTTTTTCCGGGAATCGCGATTGCCAATGCCTTCATGGAAAAAAATGCCCAAAACCGGATTCTGTTTGCCGGAACAGGGAAGAGCGTTGAAACCGCGATTGTGGCAGAGGCCGGATTTCCCCACAGAAAAGTGACAGCCGGAGGTCTGAAAGGACAGAGACTGACTGCCCGGATACGTTCTCTGCTGAAACTGCCTGCAGGGATATATGAATCTGTGCGTATTATTCGGGAATTCAGGCCACATCTGGTAATCGGTGTGGGCGGTTATTCTTCCGGGCCTGTGGTTATGGCAGCCCGGCTGCTTGGCGTAAAAATTGTGCTTCATGAACAGAACCGGATTCCGGGAATTGCAAACCGGGTGCTGTCATTGTTTGCAGACCGTGTCTGTGTATCTTTCCCGGATTCCGCAAAAAAGGGATTTCCCGCGTCTGTTATGGCATCAGGACGTATCCGCGTGACCGGAAATCCGGTGCGCAGAGAAATACTGCGGATGGAGGAAAAAGAATCAGGAAATCCGGATAAAGTTTTTACCGTGCTGATTACCGGGGGAAGTCAGGGCGCGCACCGCATCAATACCGCCATGACGGAAGCAGTGCGTCATCTGAAAGAATTGCAAAGATTTCATCTTGTTCACCAGACCGGCCCGCAGGATGAATCCGCTGTCCGGCAGGCATATGCGGATGCGGGTATCTCCTTTGAAGTGCGTCCGTTTTTTACAGATATGCCAGTAAGATACCGTGATGCGGATCTGATTATCTGCCGGGCAGGGGCATCCACCGTGGCAGAGATTGCGGCTATGGGAAAACCTGCTGTTTTCATTCCATTTCCCTATGCTGCTGATGATCACCAGACAATGAACGCCCGCTCGCTTGTTCAGGCAGGAGCAGCAGACATGATTGCCCAAAAGGATTTGGATGCCCAGAAACTTGCACAAAAAATTGAATATTATGCAGATCATCCGGAACTGCTGAAAAAAATGGCGGAAAAAGCAAAAAAGTTCGGAAAGACCGATGCAGCGGAACAGATTGCGGAAATCTGCTGTTCCCTTTTTGCAGAGGCGGACTGAAAAAAGGATCCAGAATATACTGCTGTGCCCGTGCGGAAAATTTTTGTCCTTTCCCACAGAGGGCACAGAGGTTTTCACAGAGGACACAGAGAATTCCTCATGTTGCTGGTGCGGGAAGATCCGGTGACAGACAAAGTCTGTCCTTACGGCTGAACACTGAAACCTGAACACTGGAATTTCCGGGGTAAAATGAAAGAAATTGGTGCACGGGAACAAAAACATCTGAAAGATATGCTGGGGGAAAATATCTGTTTTGACGAATCCATGTCCCGGCATACCTCGCTGAGGGCAGGCGGGCCTGCTGCCGCGTATGCAAGTCCGGACAGTACGGAAAAACTCATAAGTCTTATCTGCTGGGCAGAGGAGCAGGGATTTTTGTACCGCATTATCGGAGACGGAACCAATCTGCTGGTAAAGGACAGCGGTTATCCGGGGATTCTCATTGTGCTGACACAATGCCTCCGGGAAATGAAAATATTCCGCGAAGAAAATGACGGCAGAGTCATAATCCGGGCCGGAGCCGGCGTGCGGATGAAAAGCCTGTGCAGATTTGTCATACAGAACAGACTGGAAGGAATCAGCCCGCTTCTGGGCATTCCGGGAACCGTAGGCGGGGGCATTGTAATGAACGCGGGAACAGCGCGCGGGGAAATCGCGGATATTCTGAATGCTGTAACGCTGCTTTCACCTGAGGGAAACATTCACAGGATTGACAGACAGTCTCTCTGTTTTACCTATCGGAAGCTCAACTGGGGCGCAGAACAGAAAGGAAAAGATCCCGTGATTCTGGAAGGGGATTTTCTTGTGCAAAAAAGCGGGAAAACGGCTGATGAACTGGAATCAGAGGCAAATCAGATTCTTGCACTGCGCAGAAAAAGCCAGCCTTTGGAATTTCCCAGCGCAGGATGTTTTTTCAAAAATCCCGGTTCCGGCAAATCCGCCGGAGAAATCATTGACCGGGCAGGACTCAAAGGCACGCGGATTGGCGGGGCCGAGGTTTCGGAAAAACATGCCAATTTTATCATCAACCGGGCTCAGGCCAGTGCAGCCGATATTCTTGCCCTGGCTGATATGGTAAAAGACAGGGTGGCCGAAGTATTCGGCACTGAGCTGGAAAGAGAGGTGAGGGTAATTGGATAATACTCTGATTCAAAAAAAAGATTATCCATGTCAGCCGGAAACAGCAAAGCTCAGCCGTGACAGACAGGGGGAAGTGCTGAAGGGAATCTTTTTTCTTGGCATTGCCTCTGTTGTCCTTATGGCGTCCTATCATCTGATTACCCATTGTGATTATTTCAGAATTCAGGACATTGCCATAGCCGGGAATGAAAGGGTTTCCAGAGATGGGGTGCTTCTGTATGCAGGAATCCGGGAGGGAATGAATATTGCAGATCTGAATCTGTCTGTGGCCCGGAAACGTCTGCTGACAAATTCCTGGATTGCGGAAGCCCGGATTGACATGGTTTTTCCTGCGGGAATACGCATACAGATTGCAGAACATCAGCCACTGGCGGTTTTTGACATGGGACGCAGGTTTATCATAAATCAGAAGGGAAATATTTTCAGGGAACTGGAAACCGGGGCCAGCCTGGAATTTCCCACAGTCAGTGGCCTGAAATTTACAGATATTACAGATCCGGATGCAGGTGAGTCTTTCAAATCTGTGATGGATGTGCTACAGTACAGTCAGCAGAGGGAAAGTATTCTTCCCAACTCTGTGATCCGGGAAATACGGGCAGAGCGGGAAACAGGACTTACAATTGTTCTGTCAGATAATTTTCAGCCTGTTCCGGTAAAGGAGATCCGCATGGGGTTCAGAGATTACCCCCTGAAATACGGGCAGTTGAAAAAACTGTTTGCTTATCTGAAAGAAAACAGCGGAATGCAGAGAATCGAATTCATTGATCTGAACAACCCGGATCGCATTGTGGTCAATCCCGGCCGAACAGAATCACCCGCTGGCGAAAACAAGGAGGTTTGATTTGCAGGAGCAGGAAGAAATCATTGTCGGACTGGATATCGGAACGACCAAGATATGCGCTGTGGTTGGCGAAATATCCGGAAAAGATATCAATATTATCGGCATTGGAACCCATCCCTCTGTGGGCCTGCGGAAGGGGGTGGTGGTCAATATTGAATCCACTGTGGAATCCATCAAAAAAGCGGTTGAGGATGCTGAACTCATGGCCGGATGCGAAATCTCATCCGTATATGCCGGTATTGCGGGAGGGCATATCACAGGATTCAACTCCCGTGGCATTATTGCCATCAAGGGCGGTGCGGAAATTACGCAGCAGGATGTGGATCGGGTTATTGACGCAGCCAGGGCTGTGGCCATTCCCATGGACAGGGAAGTGATCCATGTAATTCCCCAGGAATTTATCGTGGATGACCATACCGGAATTCTCAATCCCGTGGGCATGTCCGCAGTGCGTCTGGAAGCCAAAATCCATATTGTCACAGGCGCAGTGACATCCGCGCACAATATTGTCAAATGCGCGAACCGGGCCGGGCTTGATGTGGCTGATATTGTTCTGGAATCACTGGCATCCAGTGAGGCTGTTCTGACACCGGATGAAAAAGAGCTGGGAACAGCTCTGCTGGATCTGGGCGGAGGCACGACTGATCTCGCTATTTTTTCCGGAAAGAATATCCGGCATACCTTTGTGCTGGCCTTAGGCGGCAACAACCTGACCAATGATATTGCCGTGGGACTGCGCGCACCGCTTGCGGAAGCCGAAAAAATCAAAAAACACTATGGAACCTGTTTTTCCCGGAAAATCAAAGGGGATGATTATATTGATGTACCGGGAATGGGAGGCAGGAACACCCGCAAACTCTCCCGCCAGGTGCTCGCGGAAATTCTGGAACCCCGCATGGAGGAGATATTTACCCTGATTCAGCGGGAAATTTACCGGGCCGGTATGGAGAATTCCATCAACTCCGGCATAGTGCTGACCGGAGGTTCCTCCATGCTTGACGGCGTGATCGGCATTGCTGAATCCATCTTCCAACTGCCGGCCAGGCTGGGAAAACCCAAAAATATCGGCGGGCTTGTGGATGTGGTCAACAATCCCATGTATGCCACGGGCGTTGGTCTGGTACTGTTCGGCGCGCGCAACCAGAGCGGCAAAAAAATCGGCAGAATCAGGGATGCCAATATTTTTGCACGCATCATGAACAGGATGAAAAAATGGTTTAAGGATATAATTTGACACTCAGAGAAAAATCAGACAGATATACAGCAGTCCGTATCCCTTTCATTCAGGAGGTGGGAAACCATGTTCAGCTATGTGGAAAACAGCAATAACAAGACAGCAAAAATAAAAGTGATCGGTATTGGCGGCGCCGGCGGGAATGCCATCAACAACATGATTGATTCCGATCTCCGCGGGGTAACCTTCATTGTGGCCAATACGGATATTCAGGCTCTTGAAATGTCCAGGGCACAGATAAAAATTCAGATAGGAGACAAACTGACCGAGGGACTGGGCGCGGGAGCCAATCCCCAGGTCGGGCGTGAGGCAGCCATGGAAAGTGCAGAATCCATACGCAATGCCCTCAAGGACAGTC
>CAZHPS010000381.1:0-6891 GCA_964534335.1 uncultured Desulfobacterales bacterium | reverse complement strand
CCGCACCTTAATCAGACAAATCAGAATAATCAGACAAATCCGGGTTCAGACAGCCGGCACATTGTCTGAACCCGGATTCACAGGATTAAAGGATTTGCAGGATTGTCTGATAACTACAAGGATTTTTTATAAGAAAGGATTGTTCAGATTCCTGAAATCCTTTCTTATAAAAAATCCCTGCAGGTGTATGGTGGGTTACGCTCCGCTCCATCCACCCTACGCACTTATATTATGAACCAATTTCGGTTATTATTAAGGAGGAATAAAATGGGATCATGTCAGGTTGTCAATATTCCTGAAAAAGTTCTTCTGGCAGAAAAAATGGATGAAATTTCCTTTGGCCGTGAAATGCGTATTCTGTCTGCGGTCAAACTGTATGAACTGGGCCGACTTTCATCCGGACGGGCTGCCGAACTTGCGGGTATGGCAAGAGTGGAATTTCTGCTTGCTCTGGAGCGTTACAAAGTTTTCCCGTTTGAGAATGAGTTGCAGGAATTGGAAAAACAGATCAGATGAATCGGAGAAATGAGTAAGGAGACTGTTATGACAAAAGAAGACAGCCATATTTCCGAAGATCGGGCAGAAACTGTTTTGAAAAATGTCCGTATATTTATGAAAGGCGTAAAAGAAAAAGTCCGGGAAATGATGTTCCAAATGTCATAAACTGGATCCGGGGAGGAATTCTGACACGAAAAAGTGTCAAACTTACAGTTTGACAAAACCCACCGGAATGTCAAACTATGCTTGTTAATGTAATGGCAGAAATATTCTTTTAACTTAATTCAAAGGAGATTATAGCGATGAAAAAAGTATTGATGGCGATTATTTGTTTAATTGTTTGTTTTCTTTTTGTGTGCAATGCAACTGCCAAATTAGATACGGAAAACACAGAACAATCTGATATTAAAAATAGAATTATGAATGTAAAAATACCGTTTATTGCAAACAGCGGTCAAACCGATGCAAATGTTGCTTTTTATGCTCAAACATTTGCTGGAACTGTTTTTATAACAAAACAAAATGATATTGTTTATAAAATTTCGGACTTAAAAGAAAATAATGCCGGAATTGTAGCTCTTAAAGAAAGTTTTGAAGGCAGAAACAATGCAGTTGGCGAAGGAGTAAATTTATACCCTGCAAAAGTAAGTTATTTTAAGGGAAAAGACAGGTCAAAATGGGTTAACAATATTGAGACATATGAGATAATTCATTTTAAAGAACTGTATCAGGGTATAGATTTAAAACTCAAAGCTTATGGTAAAAATGTTGAAAAATTTTTTTGCGTGAAACCAAGTGGAGAACCAGAAAAAATCAGAGTTAAATTAAATGGTTCAAAAACTTTAAATATTAATAGAAACGGCGAATTAGAGATAACTACAGAGCTTGGAGTTATTACTTTCACTAAACCTGTAGCATATCAGGATGTTAACAGTCAAAGGAATTATGTGGCTGCCGCCTATGTAACAGATGGATATGAATATGGTTTTAAATTAGGTGATTATGATAAAAATGAGATGGTCATAATAGATCCTCTTATTGCGTCCACATATCTTGGAGGGAGCAATTATGATTTTATTTATTCTACTGCTTCGGATGAAAATGGGAATATTTATGTGCCCGGAGTTACAATTTCATCGGATTTCCCTACAGTTATGGGGTATGATCCGACCCATAACGGCACTTATAAAGATGTTTTTATTGCAAAATTTGAAAATAATCTAACAAATCTTTTAGCTGCAACTTTTTTGGGAGGAAATGATGAACAGTTTTGTTATGCCATAGCGTTAAAAGGAAATTATGTGTATGTGTCTGGATGGACAAGCTCACCTGATTTCCCGACTACTCCCGGTTCATATACAGAAAATATAAATGATAACGAAGGTGGTGATGCTTTTATTTCAAAGCTCGATAATAATCTTACAACTCTTATCGCATCCACATTTATTGGAGGGAGTGAGAGTGAAGAAGGAGGGCTACATATAATTTTTGAAGAAAGCAGTAGTAATCTGTATGTATCTGGTTGGACTGTACCATATGGTACTAATGTTTCATCAAATTTTCCAACTACCCAGAATAGTTACGATAAGACATTTAATGGGAAAGAGGATCTTTTCATTTTGAAAATTGATAGTAACTTAACAACACTGTTAGCTTCAACTTTTATAGGCGGAAGTGAAATGGATCAACGAACATATATGGCAATGGATAAAAACGGCAATGTTTATCTGACAGGGGGAACTGACTCAACGGATTTCCCTACTACTCCTTCTGCTTATGATACAACCCATAACGGCGGACGAGATAATTTTATAACAATATTTGATAATAATCTAACGAAAATTTTAGCATCCACATTTCTTGGAGGAAGTAATCTTGATGGAGATGGATGGACAAGGATAGCGTTGGATGAAAGTGGCAGTGTTTATGTTGCAGGTTATACAAATTCATCTGATTTTCCTATTATATCAGAATGTTATGATCAGTCACATAATGGTGGATACGATATTTTCGTTTCAAAATTAAATAGTACACTAAGTACACTATTTGCTTCAACATTTATAGGTGGAACCCAAAATGACATCGGTTATTCAATGGCATTGGATCAAAATGCAAATGTGTATATCACAGGCTGGACATTATCATCTGATTATCCTACAACTTATAATGCTTATGATAGAGTTTATAATGGTGGATATGATGTTATTGTGACAAAAATAAGTCGTACTCTCAAGGCACTTCATCTGTCATCTTTTATTGGTGGCAGTAAAAATGACTATGGTCGTAAAATACTTTTAGATGAGAATAACAACATAATTATATCAGGAAATACAGTTTCAACTGATTTTCCTGTAAAACAAGAATCGTATGATACCAGTTACAATGGAGGTGATTATGATGTATTTGTATTAAAAATTGATAATATTACCATAGGGCCGGATGTCAATGATGATGGAATTGTTAATCTTATTGATGCCATATTAATTTTACAAGAACTATCTGGAATGGAACCTTCTCAGGTTCGTGATGACTATATATCTTCTGGTATTGATTCAAACGGAGATGATAAATCTGGACTCGAAGAAGTGATTTATTCATTACAGGTTGTAGCCAAAATGAGACCTTAACATCTTAATAATAAATCAGAAGCCATAAAAAATAATTGGTCTTCAATCTTTGTTTTTTTGGAAAAGATGCATTTCGCAGGCGGGGCGGACAAAACGGACTTCGGCACCCACAAAATGCCGGTTTTCAACCGGAAAGGATGGTTTGGGCCTATGCAATCAAAATGCTGGATATTTCCCGTTGCGAAGTTCCAGCTTCGCAACGCAGGTGTGAGGAAAATCTGAGATTCTCTTATTTCCCAAGCGGATATTGGGAACAAAAGTAAAAATAGGAAAATATCTTGATTTCAGGAGAAAAAAATGAAATATGACTGCATTATTTATGAAAAAGACGCGGGCATTGCCATCATCAGCCTGAACCGTCCCAAAGTTCTCAATGCCATGAACAGGCAGTTGTGGCTTGACTTTCAGGATGCTTTGGAAGATGCCAAAACAGATGCGGAAATCAAAGCAGTGATTATCACGGGTGAAGGACGGGCATTTTCCACAGGCGCTGATTTGAAGGAATCCAAAACCCGTACAGCCGAACAGTACCGGCAGTATCTGGAAACTTTGCAGCAGGCTTCCCGGAAAATCATTTGGTTTGAAAAACCGACCATTGCGGCAATCAACGGTTATGCGCTGGGTTCGGGTTATGAGCTGGCTCTGGCCTGTGATATTCGCATTGCAGCAGAAGACGCGCAGATTGGATCTCCGGAAGCAAGAGTAACATCATCGGTGACAGGCGGAGCGTTCCGGCTGGTGCAGGAACTCATCGGGCCGGCAAAAGCCAAAGAACTGCTTTTCACCGCAGAAAACATTGACGGCAAAGAGGCTGAACGCATTGGACTGGTCAACCGTGCGGTTCCGGGAGATGAATTGATGAAAACAGCAAAGGAAATGGCGCAGAAGATTGCAGCCAATTCTGCTTTTTCTGTAAAAATGATCAAAAAAGGGCTGGCAATGGCACAAAGCAGCATCAGTCTGCAAAGCCTGATGGATTTTGAAATTGAAGCATGTCTGTCCTGTGTATCCACCAAAGAACGGCAGGCATCTTTGGAGAAATTTGAGGAAAGAAAAAGGGGTTAAAATGTCTCTTGAAAAAGTGTTAAACGCGGAATCCGTTGCCGTAATTGGCGCATCCAAAAATGAAACCAAACGGGGATTTCAGGCCATCCGCACCCTGCAGAAGGAGCGGTATGAAGGCATTATCTACCCGGTCAATCCAAAGGAAAAAAGCATTCTGGGACTGAAATGTTATGCATCTCTGAATGAAATTGAAGGCACTGTGGATATGGCCCTGATTACCACACCCGCGAAAACCATTCCTGCAGTGCTGGAAGACTGCGGAAAAAAAGGCATAAAAGGCGCAGTCATCATTGCCGGGGGATTTGGGGAAACCGGAGCAGAAGGCCGGAAACTGGAAAACGATATTATCGCGGTGGCACGGAAAAACTATATCCGCATCATCGGCCCCAACACTTCGGGTATGATGAATCTGAAAACCGGTATGAATCTCGTGGGTTTGCAGGATGTTCCCAAAGGCGATATAGCGCTGCTTTCCCAAAGCGGCAATATGGCCCTGACCATTATGACCGAGGCAAAACTCAAAAGTCTCAAAGGTTTTTCCTATTATGTGGGGGTGGGAAATGAGGCTGACATTCATTTTCACGAATATCTGGAATTTTTCAGAGATGATCCGGCTACCAAAGCCATTCTGATGTATGTGGAGGGAATGCGTGACGGCAGAAGATTTCTGCAGGAGGCGCATAAAACCAGCGCGGTCAAACCCATTATTCTGCTTAAAAGCGGCAGATCCACAACCGGAAGACGCTCTGCCGGTTCTCACACCGGCGCGCTGGCCGGTATGTCCTTTGTTGCCAAAACCGCATTTCAGCGCGCAGGCATTCTGGTGATTGAAAACTCGGATGAACTCTTTCCTGTGGCAGAAACCCTGTCTTCTCTTCCCATGATCAGGGAAAAAAAAGTCGCGATTCTGGCAGATGGCGGAGGCCATGCCACCATTGCTGCGGATATTCTCTCTGATTTCGGGCTGGAACTTCCTGAACTTTCTTCCAAAACACAGTCCCGGCTGCGGGAGATTCTGCCTGCCGCAGCAACGGTTGCAAATCCTGTGGATGTGGCAGGCGGAACTGATGCTGATCCCACGATTTTTGCAGACTGCGCGGATATTATCCTCAAAGATCAGGAAATTGACGGGCTGCTGATTGTGGGACTGTTCGGGGGTTACGGTATCCGTTTTGCACCCAGTCTGTCCCTGATGGAAGAGGATGCTGCGCATCGCATGGGCAAAATGGTGAAAAAAGGGAAAAAACCCATTCTTGTTCACAGTCTTTACAATTCGGAAAAACCCCATTCCCTGCACCTGCTGCGCTATTACGGCATACCGGTTTATGATTCTCTGGATGTGGCCTGCAAATGTATGTCCGCGCTTGCGGAACGGGGAACCTATCTGCAGAAATATCATGCCAAAGCCAATTTCACCTTTCACTGGCGTTCCAAAGCCGAACCGGAAGGCGATGCCATTATCCGCAATGCCCGTGAAGAATGCCGGAATGTTCTGCTGGAACATGAGGCAAAAAAACTGCTTCATCTGCACGGCGCACCGGCTTTCCGGGATCGTCTGGTATTCACAGCAGATGAAGCTGTGGAAAGGGCAGAGCGTCTGGCCGGAAAAATTGCCATGAAGATAGTGTCTCCTGACATTCTGCACAAAAGCGATGCCAAAGGTGTGCGTCTCAATCTGCAATCTGAAAAGGAAATCCGGGAGGCATTTGACAGCATTCTTGCTGAGGCAAAAAAATACAAACCTGATGCAGATATCCGGGGCGTGCTGGTTTCACCAATGGCAAAAAAAGGCATTGAAATCATTATCGGAACCAAAATTGACGAACAGTTCGGGCCGATTATCATGTACGGGCTGGGCGGCATCATGGTGGAAATTCTCAAAGATTTCTCCACCCGTGTGCTGCCCATTTCCCCGACCTATGCCAAAACCATGCTCAATGAAATCCGATCTGCACCTATTCTCGAAGGTTACAGAGGCATGGAACCTTATGACACCAAAGCAGTAAAAGCAGCTCTGCTGATGTGTTCCGAGGTGATTGAATCCTATCCGGAGATTGAGGAAATGGATTTGAACCCGGTCATTGTGCATGATCACGGTATCAGCATTGCGGATGCCCGGATTATCCTCACGCGGGAGGCAACCAATTATTATCACCGGAACAGTTGCCCCTGGCCGAGGGAAGTGTGAAAGCCGGGCGGCTGGTGGCTCAATGCCATTGACTTAAGTTCGTAGGGTGGATGCAGCGGAGCGTAACCCACCACAATCGGGCAATGGTGGGTTACGCTCCGCTGCACCCACCCTGCAAAACTGAACCGGTATTTTCATTTTCAGAAATCGATTTAAAGGAGAAAAGCTATGAAAACAGATAAATCCCCTCCTGAGAGCAGGGCTGTTAAGTTCTTTCCTTCTTGAAATATTTCCTGTTTTGTTATAAGATAAGAGGCAGTTTTTGCCGGTTCAGTGAGATAAATTGAACAAACAGGAGAGATATTGATATGAATTTAATGGAACTGTTTTCTGAAATCAGGGATTTCCGCCGTGCTGAAGGCAGACGTTATCCATTGGCACCGATGCTGATTATCATTGTAATGAGTGTAATTTGCGGACGGATTTGTTACAGGGAAATCGCGGGATTTGCAAAAGCCAGTAAGGCTATTTACTAAAAAGAATATACCAAATTAGACAGCTTCATACGGACTG
>CAZHPS010000380.1:0-6892 GCA_964534335.1 uncultured Desulfobacterales bacterium | reverse complement strand
GTAAATGCAAAAAAGAAATGCCCCCCGTGCATTTGTGAAAAATTTTTCCACCATAATATCCTCCTGATCTGTTCGATCTGTACATTGAATTTTCCGGCAGCAGATCAGACATGCTGCCCGGTCAGTCCCCTGTTTCAAAAAATTTTCAAAATCTTAACATAAATCTTTTATAATAGGGTGATAAACCTAAATTACAAGACGGAAATAAAAATATTACAATTATTTTACATTCAGGAGATCGCAAAATGCTAGGTTCTGTTGACATTTCCTCTCGTTCCCACGCTTTGCGTGGGAATGCCTTCCGGACGCTTTGCGTCCCGTGACCGGGGAACAGCACAGACGGGACGTGAAACGTCCGATCTGCATTCCCACGCAAAGCGTGGGAACGAGAATTACTTTACATTCAGGAGATCACAAAATACTATTTTGTTTCACGGAGTGCCAAATTTTTTCGCTGTTAAAAAAAAAAGAGGCATTCCCCGAATGTTGAAAGTGATTTGGTATAAGAAAACAGTTTCATAGCCGTATGCCTGAAAAAAAGGGCGGCATTCCCCCCTTGCCAAATTCCCAAACCTTATTATTTTTTTAGTCGCGACAAATTTTGTTTGACATTCCGTCCGAATATGGTATAAGGCATTCCTTAAAATGTTCACAGGAACAAAAAATATTTTATATACAGAGAAAATTCTTACAGGAGATACGATCATGAATACACAGCTCTTATGCTTACGGAAAATGGCGGTAAACCAGAGCGGAATGATCCGTTCGGTAAAAGCAGAAGGGGAACTGGGACGGCGGATTCGGGACATGGGACTGGTTCCCAATACTGAGGTCACGGTTGTGGGAAGGGCTCCGCTCAGAGATCCGGTGGCCCTGCGTCTGCGGGATTTCACCCTTTCCCTGCGCAACAATGAGGCGGATTTCATTACCGTTGAAGTGGCCGGAGGTTGCTGAATATGCAGGAAACGCTGAATATTGCACTTGCCGGAAACCCGAATGCCGGAAAAACCACCATGTTCAATGCCCTTACCGGAGCACGGCAGAGCGTGGGCAATTATCCGGGCGTGACTGTGGAAAAACGGGAAGGCCATATGCGGTGCAACGGTTTTATGCTCAATGTGGTGGATCTGCCCGGCACTTATTCCCTTACTGCCTACAGTCAGGAAGAACTGGTGGCACGGGATTATCTGGTGAATGAACGGCCCCATGCGGTCATTGATATAGTGGATGCCAACAGCCTGGATCGGAATCTGTATCTGGGAGTTCAGTTTATGGAACTGGGCATTCCCATGGTGCTTGCCCTGAATATGATGGATGAGGTGCGCAAAAGCGGAAAACGCATTGACACGGAAAAACTGTCGCGTCTGCTGCATATCCCTGTGGTGGAAACTGTGGCTCGAATCGGTGAGGGCAAACAGGAAATGATACAGGAGGCAGTGCGTTTTGCCAAAGAACGCAGTGGAGAATGGAAACCCCTGGATATTTCCTATGGCCCGGATCTGGACCCCGCGCTTCTGGATATGATTCGTGTAATTCAGGAAGCCGGATTTTTCACAGACCGTTATCCGCCCCGGTGGCTGGCTCTCAAATATCTGGAAGGGGATATTCAAATCCGGAATCTGGCGGAACAGGCCGGAGGCATTGGCAAAAAACTTGCTGAACTGGCAGATAAAACAGAAAAACATTGCCGTGCCACTTTGGATGCCTCACCAGAGGCCATTATTGCGGATTACCGTTACGGTTTTATCGCATCCGTAACCAGACAGGGGGTCATCACCACTGTTGATCAGAAACAGCGCATTGTTTTTTCTGATAAAATTGACCGGGTACTGACCCACCGTTTTTTTGGCCCGACTCTGATGGTCAGCGTGCTGTATGCCATGTTTCTTGTCACTTTTTCCATCGGGGAGATCCCTATGGGCTGGGTGGAGGCTTTTTTTGCATGGCTGTCTGAAACTGTGACCGGTCTGACAAATCCGGGAATGCTGCAGTCCCTGCTTGTGGACGGCATTATCGCGGGCGTGGGCGGAGTGCTGGGATTTGTCCCGCTGATTATGATCATGTTTCTGGGCATTTCTTTTCTGGAAGACTCCGGATATATGGCCCGCATGGCCTATATGATGGATCGGGTGCTGCGCATTTTCGGTCTGCATGGATGTTCTGTCATGCCCTTTATTGTATCCGGCGGCATTCCGGGCGGATGTGCCGTACCCGGTGTAATGGGTGCGCGCACTCTGCGAAGTCCCAAAGAAAAACTCGCGACCCTGCTTACCGCTCCCTTTATGCCCTGCGGTGCAAAAGTCCCTGTTTTCTTACTGCTGAGTGCAGCATTTTTTGCCGGATCAGCAGCGCAGGTGCTGTTCTGGATTACCATTGGCTCATGGACAACAGCCCTGCTGGTGGCCTGGGTGCTGCGCAATACTGTAATACGGGGAGAGGCCACGCCTTTTGTCATGGAACTGCCTCCTTACCGTCTGCCCACCCTCAAAGGCATCTGCATTCACACCTGGGAAAGGGCCTGGCAGTATATCCGTAAGGCCGGGACATTTATTCTCGCGATTTCCATTCTTATCTGGGCGGCCATGACCTTTCCCTCTCTGCCGGAAAATGAAACTGCCCGGTTTGAAAAAGAGCAGGAAATTATTTCTGCGCAGATGGCACAGGCACAGGATGAAACCCGGAAGGAAGAACTGAATGCACAACGGACAGACATCGGCAATCAGCAGGCACAGGCCGCGCTGAAATATTCCCTTGCCGGAAGAATCGGAACCGCTTTGGAGCCGATCAGCAGCCTGGCCGGATTTGACTGGCGCACCAATATCGCACTCCTCGGCGGTGTTGCAGCCAAAGAAGTGATTGTTTCCACTTTGGGAACAGCCTATGCAATGGGCAGTACAGATGCGGAAGAATCCGGCGGGCTTGCCCAAAGACTGCAGAATGATCCGCAGTGGAACACTCTCAGGGCACTTTCCATGATCATTTTTGTCATGCTCTATTCCCCATGCTTTATCACCATCGTGACAATGGCAAAAGAATCCTCATGGAAATGGGCTGCTTTCAGCATGACCTATACCACAATACTGGCCTTTGCCCTGGCCGCAGGGGTTTATCAGGCAGGGGAATTTATCCTGCACTGACCCTCTTTTCAAAACTATCCTCCGGACATTTCCCCTCCTTTTTTAGGGGTTCAGGTCTATGACCTGAACCCTGTCAGATTTATTTTTGATTGACATAAAGAATATTCATTTTATATAATAAACTTTCAGATGTAAAATTTCAGGAATATGCTGCAGATATGAACGGCAGGAATGAAACCGTTTTGGAAATCTGCATAAAAAATGTCATAAACATAAGGAGAGGATATGAATCCCTTGCATCTTGTGCCTTTGGCTGAACCGATCCCGGCAGACTGGGGCTGGTTCAAACTCTTTCTGATTCTGGGCTTTACCGTCCACATTCTTCTGATCAATATTGTCATCGGCGGGGGGATGATTTCTCTGTTTGCCGGTTTTGACAGGAAAAACAGCCTTGTTCCCATGAGCAGGGATCTGAATCAGAAACTGACGGCTGTTTTTGCGCTGGCCGTCAACTTCGGCATACTGCCTTTTCTGTTTCTGCAGGTGCTGTACGGACAGTTTATCTATATAAGCTCGCAGCTTATGGCCGTGTACTGGCTCGCTGCCGTGCTTCTGATCATCATTGCCTATTACAGCCTGTATTACAGCAAATTCAGAGAAAATGCTCCCGCAGCAGTGGGAAATGCAGCAAAAGGCATAACCGTCCTTCTGCTTCTGTGCATTGCCTTTATTTTCTCCAATAACATGAGCCTGATGCTGAAACCGCAAACATGGACGGCTTTTTTCGCCAACCCGGACGGGACACTGCTCAATCTTTCTGATCCGGTTCTGTTTCCGCGTTATCTTCACTTTGTCATAGCCTCAGTGGCTGTGGGCGGATTGTTTGTCGCGATCATTCAGACCCGGAAAGCGGAAAAAGGGGAGAAATACAACGGCGATGCCATTGCTTTGGGGATGAAATGCTTCACCATTGCCACTTTGTTTCAGATTCCCGCAGGATTCTGGTTTCAGATGAGCCTGCCCCGTGAGATTATGTGGCTTTTTCTGGGAAACAGCCAGATTCACACAGTGTTTTTCATCTTTTCCCTGATACTGATCATCCAGACCCTTTGGTTTGGACTGAAAAAAGCAGTATGGCCTGCGGCATATTCTCTGCTGGTGCTGGTTTTTGCTATGGTCAATATGCGGGACATGGTGCGCACGGCCTATCTTGATCCTTTTTTCAGCGTGCACACCCTGAAAAGTACCGGCCAGTATTTCCCCTTCCTTTTTTTTGCTGTTTCCCTGTTTGTCAGCGCGGGGCTGATACTGTATGTGATGGAACTGGCCGGGAAATCGCTGCAATCCGAATCTGAAAGGAGCGCAGCATGAAAATTACCGCGCTGGGGGTAAATTCAGCTTTTGCCACAGGAACCTATGCGGACGCTGTTCCTGCGGAAAAAGTTGGGGAAATCGTCAAGGCTCTGTCAGGCAGTTTCACGGAAGAGGAACTGGCAGCGGAAATTGCCAGACACAGCCGCAAAATGTACTGCCCCAAATGGCATTCCAATTTTCTCATTGAATTTGACACGGTGGGCAAGCGGGGAAAAAGTCCCTACCGGCTGCTGCTTGACGCGGGCGGTGACATCCGGCACACCATCAGAATGATCGGATTTTCTTCAGCAGATATTGACGGCATTTATATTTCCCATCCGCACAATGACCATATCGGGGGAATAGAATATGTTGGACTGACCACCCTTTTCAATCCGGTATATACCCCGGCAAAAAAGAAATGGCTGGGTGATCAGTTTATTGTGGAAAAACTTTTTCTGGAGCATGAATGGTGGCCCAAACCGCCGGAAAGTGCAAAACCGGATCTGTTTGTTCACCGCAAGGTGCTGGAGCCTTTGAAAAGGGCAGTAGGGCCGGGACTGGATACGGTGCAGGGTGTGCCGGATGTGAGTCTGGAAACCTATTTTGAAATCCATCTTGTGGGCAAACAGGAAAACGGGGAAACCCGGACTTATACATTTCAGGACGGGGATGGATGCTGGGTTATCCGTCCCATTTTTGCCATGCATGTCATTTCCAGTTCAGAAGAAATGGCAAGTTACGGGATTGCCCTGGAACACTCCGGCGGATACAATGTGCTTATGCCCACTGACACCCAGCATATGATGCCGCCGCAGTTGGTTGCCCACTACAAACGTGCGGACAGAATCTATATGGACTGCGAAACATCCCCGTTTCCCTCAGGTGTCCATCCCCACATTTCTGAACTGATCAACCGCATGTCACCGGATATTCAGAAAAAATGCCTGCTTTATCACTATGATGAATATCCGCATGTGCCGGAAGACATGTTTTACGGCATACTGAAAGCAGGCGACTGGCACAGCTATCCGGTCTGATAACGGGAATAAAAAAAATGTCAGGCAGTCATCGGACACAATCCGGGACCGCCTGACAGGATTTCTGCACAGTGCTGAAATCCGGCCCCCAAATATCTCCCTTTTCAGACTGTTCCGCCTTCCACAAAATCCTTATGCTCATCACTGTGTCCCGAATGACTGACCCGGTGATGACAGGCCGGGCAGTAAAAATAGTTGGGATAAGGATCTTTCCCGCACAGTCTGCAGACCCGGCCTGATTTTCTCTTCCGCTGACTGATAACGAGATTTTCGATTTCATCCTGTGTCGGATCTGTCTGATCAACTGTTTCTTTTCTGTTTCGCATCGTGATGCCTCCCCGGAGCAGATGAATAAACAGGGATTTCAGCATTTATGCCGCTTTCCCTGTATGTCTGTATTTGCAATATCCCTGTTTCCATATCCCGCGATATATCAGTCCATCAGTCTGAAAGTATTTTTACCCGGAAATCAGATTTTCCCTTACTCCTTTTTTGGCAGACCAGGGATTCCGGCTCCGCAGCCCATCAGGATCAGATTTCGTGGCCGGCAGGCCATTTCTGCTGCTTCCGATCCGAAATCTTTTGTTTTCAAGATATTAACTTAATCTTTTTTTTTCCTGTCTCTGCTGGAATGTGGGAATTATACAATTTTCTCCTTTAATTGTCAAATCCTGTTTGGAAACTCCGGGTGATTTCCCTTTCGGCCCGGCAGAAAGTCTGACAATATTCCTCTTCCCCATTTTGACAAACTGTTTTATGTAACTGATGTTACGCCGCTCTTTTCACCGTCATTCCGGCGTACGCCGGAATCCGTTAATTTCAGAGTGTTCCGGATTCCTGCTTTCGCAGGTATGACCGGAAAGCCTCTGTCACCCGTCATTCCGGCAAAACACGGTATCATGTAATTTCAAACAGTTATGGACTCAGACTTTCGCCGGAGTGACGAAGCGGCGTAACATCAGTTATGTAATACCGATTCGCCATTGGTTTTATAACAAATCGCTTTCAAAGTTCGGGGAATGCCTCTTTTTTTTAAGCCACGAAAAACACGAACAGCACGAAAAAACAGCATTTGGTATGCCCATGTTTTGAAAGCGAATTGGTATTATACAATACCGTCAGTTTTTCCGCTGCTGCACCTGTGCAGAAAACCGCTTTGCTTAATTTTTGCACTCCTCCGGATCAGTTCAGGCGGGAGTGCAGATTGTATCAGGTCAATGGCGATTTGGTATAATACCAATTCTCCATTGAAAATATACTTATGATTCGGTTTCCCACAGAGGACACAGAGATAAAAAACCACAGAGAACACAGAGGAAATAACTCATCTATTGTATAAATTCAATGGAGAATTGGTATAATACCAGTTCGCCATTGGTTTTATACAATACAGAATGCAAATCCGGAGGAGTGCAGAAATTA
>CAZHPS010000379.1:0-6926 GCA_964534335.1 uncultured Desulfobacterales bacterium | reverse complement strand
GAATACGCGCAGAGCAGGAGCAGAAACGGGCAGAGCAGGAACAGAAACGGGCAGAGCAGGAACAGAAACGGGCAGAAACGGCAGAACAGTCCGTCAGTGAAGAACGGCGGAGAGCGGAAAGACTGGCGGAAAAACTCAGGGCATTGGGAATTGATCCCGATGCAATATAAAATACCCAATTTGCCACTGGTGTAATACCAAGTCGCCATTGACTTTATACAATACGGCCAGTTTTTTCTGTCTGATTACAAAATGTTGCTTTTTTCAGAAGCATGTTTTCAGCAGCGATTTGGTATAAGATGATGAATGAAAAACAGGCACTGGGAATCATTTCAATATCAAAAATACGCCATACATGATGGAGCGGGTATCCGCACCACTGTCTTTTTCAATAGTCTGGAGAAAAAGCATCCGGATCATCCCCTGGTTGCTGTATTCATTGTCTGAAAGTTTCGGAGGTATATTTGGAAAAAGACAACAACCGGATTTTCATCAGTTACGCACCCCAAGACCTGCACCATGCCCGGAAAATCCGTGACGGACTGAAAGCAGCCGGGTACTGCACCTGGCTGGAGAATGATCATCTGCTACCCGGCCAGGAACGGAAGGCCATGATCCGGAAGGCTATCCGCGAAAGCCGTTTTTTTCTGCTGCTGATTTCCAGGCATTCGGTAAGCCGGGGACCGGCCAACCGTCAGACCGTGCAGGCTTTGGATATTCTGAATGAATTTCCCCAAGATGATATTTTTGTGATCCCTGCCCGGCTGGAACCCTGCGAACCTTCCCATGAAAAACTGGGAGAACTGGAATATGCGGATCTGTTTCCGGACTGGGATTTGGGATTTCAGAAAATTCTGTCGGCAGTTCAGACCGTAATCACTCTTCCGGGTACGGAAAAAATGAATTTCGGAAATCTGGTTCACCGCACCTGCAACCGGGATAAGGAAAAAAAAGCCTACGAATGCCTCTTATCTGAAAAATCCAAAGAATCCTGCATTGCTGCCAATGTGCAACTGATTGTCATGGAAGGGGAAGCCCATGACTGCCATTTCAGTCTGGTGGATCGTCTGTATCAGGAATGTCTGGCGGATTTCTGTCAGTACGCTTCGGTATTGCCTCCAAAAGAGGTTCTGTGGCCGGAACCGGGAGAAGATGATCCCGAAATCTGCTGTGAGATATTATTGCAGGAACTGTTTTGCAGTCTGTTTGATAAAAATGCGGGGAAGGAATCCTGCAGCCCGGAAAATTTTATCCGCATATGCAGGGAACTGAATCTGAAAGAATACAGAGCCGTGGTCATATCCCATGAAATTGAAACCGATGCTTGGAACCGCTCTTCTGCTGAAATGCTGCACCGCTATGTCCGGCATTTCTGGGCTGAGGTGGCAAAAGCCCCGGATCTGCCCCTGTTCCAGATTTTTCTCTGCTTTGTGTATCCCGAAACCGGACGCATCGGAACCCTTGCCCGTTGGGGATGGAACTGTTTTACAAGATACCGGATGTGCAGGGATATTCAGAGATTTTCTGTTTCCGCGGAGCAGTTCTGTTCCTGCCGGTATCTGGGAAAAATGAAACCCGTCAGTTACAAAGAGGTTAAAAACTGGTTTATCCGCAATAAAATTCCCATGAAACAGGAAGAACGGAGAACACGGCTGAATAAATTTTTCAATAAACGGAAGCAAGTCCCCATGTCTGAAGTGGAAAAATGGCTCAAAGAACTGGTGAATGAATTTTCCGGTTTACAGCATACGATAGGAGAACTCACATGACAGTACCCTTTTCAACCGATATTTACCGGGGACAGGGACAGACTCTGGCCGAACGCGGGGAAAATCTGCCCGAACCAGTGCCTTTCAGCAGTCTGGAAGACCCGGCAGACTATATGGCCTCTTCGGATTTGCGGGACGCGGTTCATGTGGCCCTGGCACTGGGGCAGCCCCTGCTGCTTACGGGTGAACCCGGAACTGGCAAAACCCGGCTGGCCGCAAGTCTGGCCTGGGAACTTGGTCTGGAATATCTGGAATTTCACACCAAAACCGCTTCAACCGCGCCGGATCTGTTTTATCACTATGATGCCATGCGCCGTTTTCAGGATATCCAGATCGGGCAAATCCGCAGTCCCGAAGAGTATCTCCGCCTGCGTGCCCTGGGAAAGGCCATTCTGCTCACTTTGGAAAAACAGCATCCGGGCCGGGAACTGCTGCCCGAAGAACTGCGGGGGAAAGAAGCCCTTCGCTCGGTGGTGCTGATTGATGAAATTGACAAGGCCCCGCGGGATCTGCCCAATGATGTGCTCGATGAGGTGGAAAGAATGCGTTTCCGCATTCCGGAAATCCCGCACCTGCCGGAATTCCGTGCCCGGCCTCAATTGCAGCCGATCCTGATTCTTACCAGCAATTCGGAAAAAAATCTGCCTGAGGCTTTTCTGCGGCGCTGTGTGTTTTACCATATCCCTTTTCCGGACATGGAAAGCCTGAAAGCAATTGTGAAAAAGCGTTTTGATGGGCAGCATACTGATTTTTCTGAAGATTTTCTGAACAGGGCTTTGGAGATTTTTCTGTCTGTGCGAAAACGCAATCTCAGAAAAAAACCGGCCACCGCGGAATTTCTGTCCTGGATCAGCCTGCTGGCCGCAGGAAAAATTGATCCGGCAGCCAAAGATGAAAAAAGCCGCAGATGGATGAAAGCCGCATGGTCCGTGCTGGCCAAAACCCCGGAAGATCTGGCCCTGCTGCGGGAAAAGGAGTGAAACCTTGAAAATCAGGGAATTTATCTGGTTTGAAGATATTGTTGAAAAAATGCAGACAAAACACCGGGTATCCCAGTCTGAAATTCGGGAAGTTTTTGGAAATCATCCCAGATTCCGGTTTGTTGAAAAAGGACACCGTTCCGGCGAAAATGTATATTCCGCAACAGGCAAAACGTATGCCGGGCGGTTTCTTATTATTTTCTTTGTGCATAAAAAGGACATGCAGGCACTCATTCTGTCTGCCCGTGATATGACACATACCGAAAGGAAAAAACATGAAAAAAAATAAAAGCACTGTGTCTGATGCTGATTCCTACAGAAAAATCGGCGAGTTCTGGGATACGCATGATTTGGCCGATTACTGGGAGCAGACAGAGGAAGTTGAATTTGATGTAGATATCCGATCTGAAAAAAAATATTTTCCCATAGAACTGACGCTTGCCGGAAAAATAAAAGAGATTGCAATGCAGAAAGGTGTGTCTTCGGAAACATTGCTGAATCTGTGGGTTAAGGATATGATCAATGCCGTTTCCCTAAGGGCGGAGGAATCCCGGACGGAAAGTTTGGGACACTGAAATAATTGAGAAAATTACCCGATAACCTTCCCCGCCTGGAAACACAGGCCGATGCAGAGCAGATCCGGCAGCATCCGGAAATACTGCCCCTGCCTTTTGCCGGTCTCATGGAAGACCTGCGCGGACAGGGTTTTGTCATCGGTACGGATCATTATCTGCGGGTGCAGGCCGTACTCAGGGCTTTCGGGACAAATCTGGAATCACCGGAAAAACTCAAAACCCTGATCTGTCCCGTTTTTGCCGTGAATGAAAAGCAGCAGGCCGCGTTTTACCGCTCTTTTGACCGTATGCTCCCGCTTCTGACTTTGCAGGAATATGACAGGGCCGAAAAAGGGCAAATCAGGGAAGGGAAAGCAGAGGAAAAGCAGGAACAAAGCCGCTTCATGACCTGCAAGGCCGTTGTAATGGTTCTGCTCTGGATGCTGCTCATCGGTCTTGCGGTTTGCCGTATTCAGGGACCGCCGGAAATGCAGATGGAACCGCCCAAAGTCAGCATAAAAGAAACGGGAGGATCGGATCCTCTGCCTCCTGATCCCCAGAAAATAAAACGCAAACCCGATATCGAAGTGATTATTCCCATCGGAAAGGCAAAACCTCCGGAACTGAACCTGTACCATCGCTACGGTCATGCCCTGCGCTGGGCTTTGGCCGCACTTCCCCTGCTCCTGCTGTTTGTTTACGAAACTTTCCGTTCCCTGCGAAGACGTTTTGCCCTGTCCCGCGGGCGAATGCAGGGACAGCCGGATCTCTGGCCCCTGAAAACCGAATCCCCGGTTCTCCCTTTTCTCAAAGACCGTTTTTTTTATACTGCGGCATCCCGTATGCGGCAGAGGATCAGCGGCGATACCTTCTGCTTTGATGAAAACAAAAGCATTTCCGCGACCCTGGCCGCGGGCGGTTTTCCCACACTCAGGCTGCGGCCCCGCAGCCGTCAGCCCGAATACCTGGTTCTCATTGACAGCAGCGGTTTCCGGGATCATCTCAGCAGTTACCGGCAGGCTTTGGCGCGGGCTTTGGGAGCCGAAGGGCTGTATATAAAGATTTTTCTCTATGCCGGTGATCCCAGGGTATGTTCTGATCCGGAAAAAGGCACGCGGATTTCCCTGGAACGTCTGCGGGATCGCTGGCCGGATCGCCGTCTGCTGCTCATGGGCAACGGGGAGGCTATGCTGCATCCGGTCAGCGGAGAGTTGCAGGAATGGACGGAAATCTTTCATACCTGGCCCGAACGGGTGCTGCTGACCCTGCATCCGACTGCTTTATGGGGACTGCGGGAAATGAACCTGGCAGAAAAATTTCTTCTGCTTCCGGGAACTTTGCAGGGCATTGCAGCCCTGACCGGGCTTCTGGCTGCGGAAAACAGACCGGATTTGCGGCAGTGGAAGGCTGCGGATACGTCTGAACCGGTACCTGAAACCCATGATCCGGAAATGCTGAAAAAACACCTGAATCCAAAAACTTTTGAATGGCTCTGCGCGTGTGCGGTCTATCCGGAACTGAACTGGCGACTGACCCTGCGCTTGGGAAAAATGATCTGCGGGGAGATTGCGGAAATAGATCTGCTGGCCCTGCTGCGGGTTCCGGGTTTCCAAAAGGGAAAACTGCCGGATGAACTGCGTATGGGGCTGAGAGATGCAATGGATACGGCCACTTTTGCACAGGTGAGAGAATATCTGTACAAAGTGCTGGAGCAGGAACCGCCGGAAAAAGGCAGTCATCTCTGGGATATGTATCAACTGTATCTGGCGGTGGAACGCTGGATGGTCAGTTCCCGCTGGCAGGATCGCCTGCGCAGTTGGCAGGAGGCTCTGGCGGTTTCAGAGCGGATGGGACAGGCACAGGTGATGAAGGATTACACCCTGCTGCGCCTGCTGGAGGAATCCCGCATTTCCCCCCTGCACCTGCCTTTGCCCCGGTATCTGCAGAAACTGTTTTTTCAGAAAGGCGTGACCCTGTTCGGGCTGCGCACAAAACTGACCGGGGTTTTGTGTCTGGTGCTGGGGGCAGGCATCTTTTTTGCCATGCCCGAACCGGTTCGTCCCAAAGTAAAGGCTCCGGGGGAAATCCGCATGACCTTTGCCCATATCCCCGCGGGGAAGTTTATGATGGGCAGTCCGGAAAAGGAACCGGAAAGAGAAAGCGATGAGGTGCTGCATGAGGTGGAACTGACAAAGGATTATTATATGCAGACAAGGGAAGTGACCGTGGGGCAGTGGCGGAGCTTTGCCAATGAAAGCGGATATAAAAGTGAAGCCGAAAGCGGAGATGGTTCCTATATTTGGACAAGCAGTGGATGGGAGGAAAAGAAAGGTTATTATTGGGACAGACCCGGATTTGAGCAGGCAGATGACCATCCTGTAACCTGTGTTTCCTGGAACGACGCGCAGGCGTATATCAACTGGCTGAATACAAAAGGGGATCAGAAATACGGACTGCCCACTGAGGCCCAGTGGGAATATGCGGTCAGAGCCGGGACAAGGACACCATTTTATTTCGGAAAATGCCTTTCCACAGATCAGGCCAATTATGACGGCAATTATCCTTTGGAAGGCTGTGACAAGGGGGAATACCGGCAGAAAACCGTACCGGCCGGCAGTCTGAAATCGTCCAATGCCTGGGGGCTGCATGATATGCATGGCAATGTGTGGGAGTGGTGTCAGGGCTGGTACGGAGGTTATCCTGCCAATGCAGTAACTGATCCTGTGGGTGATGATTCTGGTCCGTTCCGGCTTGTCCGTGGTGGCGGTTGGATCAACCTCGACCAGGACTGCCGGTCTGCCAACCGGCGCAGGGTCGATCCCGGCCGCCGGTACGACGACGTGGGGTTCCGGCCTGTTTTGCGCCCAGGTCAGCAGTGAGCCGGGAGCGGCAGTGTCCAGTGAAGGGGTTTCGGTTTTCTGCAGACAGGCCCCAGCGGAGCAGGCCTGTCTGCACAGCATGTAGTGTGGGTGAAGCGAAGCGTAACCCGCCGTTGTCTGAACTGTGATTCGTCTGATTTGTGTGATTACTCTGATTCTTCCCTGCCTGAATCAGATAAATCAGAATAATCAGATGAATCACAGTTCAGACAGCATATAGCATGTAGGGTGGGTAAAGCGAAGCGTAACCCGCCGTTGTCTGAACTGTGATTCGTCTGATTTGTGTGATTACTCTGATTCTTCCCTGCCTGAATCAGATAAATCAGAATAATCAGATGAATCACAGTTCAGACAGCATGTAGGGTGGGTGAAGCGTGAGCGTAACCCACCATCCGGCGAACCGTAATAAAAAACTGTAGAGGAGCATGTCCGGTGAAAACCCCGAAGGGTTGAAATTATTATAGAAAAACATTTTCCCCGGCATACGGAACCCCGAAGGGTTGAAATAATTATAAAAAAACGGTTTCCCCGGCATACGGAACCCCGAAGGGGTGAAATGATAATGTCATCCCTTCCGGGATTCTGATTTGTTTTTTTCAGATTTTTTTCTATAATAATATCAATCCTTACGGATTTTTTACCGTCTACCGTTAACAATTAACCATTAACATTAACCATTAACCATTAAACATTAACCATTATAATATCAATCCTTACGGATTTTTTCCCGTCTACCGTTAACAA
>CAZHPS010000378.1:0-6959 GCA_964534335.1 uncultured Desulfobacterales bacterium | reverse complement strand
CGTGAGGCAGCCATGGAAAGTGCAGAATCCATACGCAATGCCCTCAAGGACAGTCACATGGTGTTTATCACAGCCGGATTCGGAGGGGGAACCGGAACCGGAGCCGCGCCTGTGGTCGCGGATATCTGCAGGGAACTGGGCGCGCTGACCGTTGCTGTGGTCACAAAACCATTCTCCTTTGAAGGAAAAAAGAGAAACATGCAGGCAGAGGAGGGCATTGAAATGATCCGGGAAATTGCGGATACGGTCATCACCATTCCCAATGACCGGCTCCGGGGTCTGGCTTCCAAAAATGCCACCATGATAGAGATGTTCAGAAAAGCAGATGAAGTGCTGCTGCATTCGGTCAAGGGCATCACAGACCTGATTCTCATGCCCGGCCTTGTGAACCTGGATTTTGCCGATGTGAAAACCACCATGGAAAAAGCAGGCATGGCCATTATGGGCATTGGTGTTGCCACCGGGGAAAACCGGGCTACAGAAGCGGCAGAGCGTGCCATTTCCCATCCGCTGCTTGAGGATCTGTCCATAGCAGGAGCCAAAGGCGTGCTGATGAACATCACCAGCAGCAGCAGTCTGACCATGCAGGAAATGACAGAGGCATCAGAACGCATTTACAGTGAAGTCGGCGAAGATGCGGACATCATCTGGGGTACGGTCGTGGATGAAAGCCTGGGCGATGAAATCCGCGTGACAGTGATTGCCACAGGGATTGAAGAGCCGGGCGCGATTGTGGCAGAACGCAGGAAAAAAACCGCCAGTTTCAGGCAGGAGCGTACCGGACGTGAGACTCCGGCCGCGGGAACACGGGAGGTGCGGCAGGCCCCCCGGCAGCCTATGCGGGAGATGTCATATAAGGATATGAACCGGGATACAGGCAAAGAGATGAAAAATGTGGTGGATTATGAGGAACCCGCGTTTATGCGGAAGAAAAAAATGAAAGGCGAAATAGCAGCAGAGGCAGACTATCCCGGCACAGATGTATATGACAGCAAGACCATTGATCCGGATGATTTGGATATTCCCACTTTTCTGAGAAGAAAAGCAGATTAGGATCTGTCACTTATTTTTTTGAAACCAGGTTGGCATGACCTGGTTTTTTTATGGAATGCTGAGAAACCCGCAGAAAAGAAAATGCAGAACCCGGACAAGTTCATCATTCATCATTTATCATTCATCATTGGGACAGCCATATCCTGCCTCCGGTTTTTTGCAGTGCTGTGCGCTGTGCTATGCCTTTTGCCTGTAACTGCGGCTGCAGGCCGAGATGAGGAGGGGATTGATTTCACTTCCCTGAGCCTTGAGGAACTGAAGAATGTTAAAATCACCTCGGCTTCCCGGACTCCGGAAAGGCTGTCCGAAACAGCGGCCGCAGTGTTTGTGATTACCGGAGATGATATCCGGCGTTCCGGGGCAACAAGCATTCCTGAACTGCTGCGCATGGCTCCGGGCGTGCAGGTGGCACGGATTTCTGCCACAGAATGGGCAGTGAACATCCGGGGACTCAACGAACAGTTTTCCAACAAACTGCTGGTGCTTATTGACGGACGCAGTGTTTATACCCATGTATATTCCGGAGTATTCTGGGATATGCAGGACACTGTGCTGGAAGATATAGAGAGAATTGAAATCATCATGGGACCAGGGGCTGCCCTGTGGGGTCTGAATGCCGTAAACGGCGTGATCAATATCATCACCCGCAGTGCGCAGGACACGCAGGGAGGCATGGTTTCCCTGCTCGGGGGCACAGAGGAGGGCATCGGGGCGGTGCGCTACGGTGGATTGCTGCCGGATTACGGGATGTATTACAGGGTATATGCAAAATATTTCAGCCGGGGCAGTCTGACAGACAGTGACCGGGATATCCGCAATGATCCCTCCAAGGGTGACTGGCGATCAGGAAGAGTCGGATTCCGCATGGATACAGGCAATGAGCCTGAGAAGGATCGCCTGAGTTTTCAGGGAGAGGTTCAGTCAGGCAGATTTGACGATGATATGTACAGGATCGGGGATACTATCTCAGACGGGCCTGTGCAGGTAAGTGATGTGTCCCGATCTTCAGGCGGACATATGCTGGCACAGTGGGAACACCGTTTTTCTGAAACATCTGATGCAGTTATGCAGTTCTGGTATGACTGGTATGACAGGGATTTTGAGGGAAGTGATGTGCGTGCAGATACCCTGGATGCAGAACTGCAGTTCCGCACAGAACCCCTGAGCGGACATCATATGATCTGGGGAACAAACCTGCGTTATATCCGGGATCAGTTCGGGGAAGGTTATGATATCCGCGTGGAACCGGATCATGAGAGTCTGTTTACAGGCAGTTTTTTTGTGCAGGACAGGATACAGCTTATTCCGGACAGACTTATGCTGACCCTGGGCATCCGGTGTGAGCATAATGATTATACAGGATGGGAAACCCAGCCCAGTGCAAGATTTCTCTGGTTTCTGAGGGAAAGACATGCATTGTGGGCGGCAGTGTCCCGTGCTGCGCGGGTTCCTTCGCGCGTGGAGTATGCAGGAGTGCAGGATTCATGGGTTTTTCCCTCTGACAGTGCAGAACCTGAAAGGGTGAGGGTGACAGGCAGTACAGAGCTGGAAGCCGAAAGCCTGTGGGCCTATGAAAGCGGATACCGGTTTCAGCCTGCGGAGAACCTTTGGTTTGGAACAACAGCTTTTTACAATAATTACGATGATCTCATTGATTACCGCCAAAATGATTCCGTATCAGGGGATGACATCACGGATTTCCGGTATGAAAATATCTCGGACGGGGAATCCTGGGGGATTGAACTGGCAGCGGACTGGCAGATTCTTCCAGAGTGGAGACTGCAGGGAGCCTATACCTTTTTGGAAACAGCCATACACCGGGCATCTTCAGATGCAGAGGCAGCCGGGCTGACACAGGGATCCAATCCCCGCAACCAGTTTTCCCTGCGTTCTGCGCTGGATATGGGACGGAATCTGGAATCAGACATCTGGTTCCGCTATGTGGATCGTCTCTCAGACAGCGAAGTGGACGCGTATGTTTCCCTGGATGCTCGGCTGGCCTGGCGGATGACACCGCAGCTCGAAGTTGCCGTGACAGGACAGAATCTGCTGGAGCCGGATCATGCGGAGTTTTCCTCTCTGAAAGTGGAGCGGAGTTTCCATGTCAGGCTCCAGTGGTATTTTTAGGATCAGGTATTCTGACTATGGTGCGGAAACGGGATACAAGTAAACAGCCGGAAGTTTTTGCCTGCAAAGACTTTTGCGGTTTCCGGAATTTGGAAAATCTGATCCGGAAGATGTATGGACGTCTGTCTGTGGCCGGATACGTATTTGCGGGAAAAACCGGGCTGCTCATAGGCATTTTGCATCTGAGCCTTTGCACATGGTCATGGGCCGAGGAACTGTCCGGCGCGGAATACCGGGTGAAAGCCGGATTCATTTATCATTTTGCCCGTTTCACCCAGTGGCCTGCTGATACCTTTGCCGGGGAGGAAAGCCCCATTGTGCTGTGCGTGGCCGCAGAGGGGGGAGCGGATATTATGATGTCTCTGCGCAGCAAAATGATCCGGAAGCGGCGGATTGAGGTGCAGAAATATGAGGAGCCCGGAGAAGGCGATCCGGGCTGCCAGATTCTTTTTGTGGCAGCTTCTGCGGAAACCCGGTTTCCGGCCATGCCCACAGGCCCGGTACTGACCATCGGGGAGACAGAGGACTTTGGCAAAAAAGGGGGAATTATCCGTTTTTTCACAGAAAAAGATCGGCTGCGCTTTGCGGTGAATCTGAAGGCGGCCCGGAGTGCAGGTCTGCAGCTTAGTTCCCAACTGCTGATGTCCGCTGAAATTGCAACGGAGGCGCCCTGAAATCATGCGCGGTCTGAAACTGTCCATAAAACAGAAGGTAATTCTGATTACCCTGATTACCAGCAGCATCACTCTGCTGCTGGCATCTTTGGCCTTTGTTTCCAAAGAGATGGTGACTTTCAGGGAAAATCTGGTCAAGGATCTTTCCTCTCTGGCAAATGTGGTGGGAATGAACAGTGAGGGTGCGCTGGTCTTTGACGACCGTTATACAGCAGAGCGTCATCTTTCCGCATTCCGGGCCAATCCCGGAATTTTTTACGCGTGCATTTACCGTCAGGACGGAAATGTCTTTGCCCTGTATGTTTCACCTGATGCGGAAAAAAAAAATATTGAGCCTCCGCCCCTCCGTGAGACCAGTCACTCCTTTGACAGCGAATACCTTTACCTGTTCCAGCAGATTTTCATTGAAAATGAAATCATAGGCACCATTTTCATCCAGCATGATCTCAAAAACATCCATATACAGGTGCGTCAGTATATGGTGATTGTGGGCGGCATTATTTTCATGGGATTCATTGTTGCCCTGATTCTGTCCATCTTTCTCCAGCATATCATTTCCGGCCCTGTCCTGGAACTTGCAGAGACAGCCCGTGTCATTTCTCAGAAAAAAGATTATTCAATGCGTGCGAACAGGCACAGCAGTGATGAAATCGGCATTCTCATTGACGGTTTCAATGAAATGCTGCAGGAAATCCAGTCAAGGGAAAAAGAACTCAAGGAGCATCGGGAGCATCTGGAGGATCTGGTCATTCAGCGCACTGCCGCGCTGCGAGATACCAATACTGCCCTGCTGCAGGCCAAAGAGGAGGCAGAGTCTGCAAACCGTGCCAAAAGTGAATTTCTGGCAAATATAAGCCATGAAATCCGCACTCCCATGAATGCGGTTCTGGGATTTACAGAACTCCTGTATGCCAGTATCACAGATGAAAAACAGCGTTCCTGGCTGGATTCCATCAGATCCAGCGGCAAGGGGCTGCTTTCCCTGATCAATGACATTCTGGATCTGAGCAAAATAGAGGCTCGCAAACTGGATCTGCAGTATGAACCCGTAAGCCTTTCTGCGGTGTTCAAAGAGATCGGGCATATCTTTTCTTTGAAGATAAAAGAGAAAAAACTGGATTTTGTCACAGAAATTGATCCGGCCATTCCTGAAAGTCTGCTGCTTGATGAAGTGCGGGTGCGGCAGGTGATTTTCAACCTTATCGGCAATGCTGTGAAGTTTACCGAGGAAGGCTATATCCGTCTCTCGGCTGAAAGAGCATCCAAAAATGACAGCGATGGCAGCATTGATCTGATAATGAGTGTGGAGGATACAGGCATTGGGATTGCACCCGGATCACAGGAAAAGATTTTTGAGGCTTTTCTCCAGCAGGACGGCCAGAGTACCAAAAAATACGGGGGAACCGGGCTGGGACTGACCATCACCAAACGTCTGGTGGAGATGATGGGTGGCAGTATTTCTGTGCAGAGCAGATCCGGCAGAGGCAGCCGTTTTGTGATTGTTCTGCACAATGTGGCATGCGGTACTGCGGCTGTGAAATCAACTGCCTATGATGCATCCAGGGATGAGGAGATAACCTTTGCTCCCTCTTTGATCCTGATTGTGGATGATATCAAAGCCAACCGGAACCTGATCCGGGCATATCTGCAGGATACCCCTCTTCGTTTCATAGAGGCGGAAAACGGAGAGCAGGCTGTGCTGATGATGCGCAAACACCGGCCTGATATGGTGCTGATGGATATACGCATGCCCATTATGGACGGGTGCGAGGCTACGGAACGCATACGCAAAGATGAGGAAATCCGGCATATTCCTGTGGTTGCCCTGACTGCCGCAGGCATGAAATCAGAGCAGGATCGCATTATGGCCTCCGGATTTGACGGGCTGATGACCAAACCCTTCAAAAAGCAGGATCTGATCCGCAGACTGTCCCGTTTCATTCCCTACCGCAAAAAAGGTGAATCTGTTATTCCTGATATGCCTGAAAAAGATTCTCAGGTGCAGAAACCTGCTGCTGATGAGCCCGGTCCTGAAGTTCGGGAACGGCTGCCGGAACTGCTGCGTCTGCTGGAAAGCGAATTCACTCCCAAATGGGAAACTGCGCGGCAGAACGGCTTTTTTGATGACATAGCGGAATTCGGGGAACTCATAAAGAAAGCAGGACAGGAATACAGCTTGGAAATGCTGGATAAATTCGGTCAGGAACTGGGCCGTCAGGTAAGCAGTTTTGATATTGAAAAGATTAATCTGACACTGGATGCATATCCTGAGCTTGTCAAAAATATAAGGGCTTTGTGCAAATGACAGGTTATGTTTTCAAAAATCAGCAGAAATACCATTGATCTGCGCTCTTCTTCCCCTGTCAATCTGTTCCGTTCCGCAAAATTCTGTATTCCGGATAAAAAATTCTTGCCAATCATCTGTTTTTCTGTTTTATAAAAGATGACCGACTGGTCATTTTTTTTGGGAATAAAAACAACTGTCGGGAAATACGGAAAAACAGGTTCCAGACCTGTCTCCACATTTCCCGATATTCAGATATACAAAACCGTTTTCAGAAATCAGGGAATATCTGTATTTTTTTAACCACGAAACACACGAAACACACGGAAAAACAGGATTTGAATACAAAACCGGTATTCCCATGTTTTGAAAGCGGGCTGGTATAATACCGATTCGCTATTGAATTTATACAATAAGGTGATTTATTTCCTCTGTGTTCTCTGTGGTTTTTTATCTCTGTGTCCTCTGTGGGAAACCGAATCATAAGTATATTTTCAATGGAGAATTGGTATAATACCGATTTTCCATTGATTCTGTACAATACAGAATACAAATCCGGAGGAGTGCAAAAATTAAGCGGAGCGGTTTTTTGCACACGCCCGGCAGCGGAAAAACTGACGGTATTGTATCAAATCAATGGAGAATTGGTATTATACCGATTCACCATTGGTTTTATAAAATGCGGAATGCAAATCCGGAGGAGTGCAAAAATTGAGCGGAGCGGTTTTTTGCACACATTGTATCAAATCAATGAGGAATTGGTATCATACCGGTTCGCTATTGGTTTTATACAATGCGGAATGCAAATCCGGAGGAGTGCA
>CAZHPS010000377.1:0-7011 GCA_964534335.1 uncultured Desulfobacterales bacterium | reverse complement strand
AGACAGAACCGGTGCATACACCACGCGCCTGCCGGTGTCTGTCACTTTTGTATCAACTGCGGTAATCTGCACCCCTTTTTTGCCATCAGCCTCTGCATCATACTGATACAGCTTGCCGACAGCGGGAAGAGTTGTGATTTTGTAAATCAGAGGTCCCGCGCCCCCCTGTCCCTCACTCAGTGTCACGGTAACATTTTTATTTGCCATAGTTTCCACTGCCTGCTCTGTCTGTCCCACAGTGGGCGCAGCAGCAATAGCGGCAGGACAGAACCAAGCTGCAAGCAGCCATGCCAAATATCCGCTGACATATAATTTTTTCATAGATTATCTCCCTGTTTTTTACGGTTTCAGTGTTGAGATTTCAGTATCTGATTCCAGCACCGGACTCCCGGTTTCATGCTGCCAGTCTGACCCCGCTGATCTTCATAAATGCCAGAAAATCCGTGAAATGTTTTGTGTGAAGCACCTGTTCGAGCATGTGGGGTTCACGGAATATCCGTGCGATTTCAGATGTGATAATAATCTGCGATTCCGGATCGCTGACAGGTGTAAGAATAAGAAAAATGATATTCGCGGGTTTGCCGTCCGGTGCATCAAAATCAATTCCCCTGTCAGAAATCCCGACCGCCACAATCGGCCCGCCCAGTCCGTCAATGCGCGCGTGCGGGAGAGCAACGCCCCTGCCAATGCCTGTGCTGAGAGCCTCTTCCCGTTCCCATACAGATGCTGCTACGGATTTTTCGTCCAGTCCTGCTGCTTCGCAGACCATTGCCGTGATTTCACAAATCACATCCCTGCGGGATATTGCTTTGATTTCCCGCAGGAAAAATTTTGAAGACAGGGCATCCTGCAGACGGGATTTTTTGGCAGTCCCCAAAATCAGCCGCATCACCGGGCCGCTTATCATGGATGTCACCATTGCCATAATGACCAGGGCCACAAAAAGCCGCTGACAGATGATCCCCGCATCCAAAGCCAGCAGTCCCAGAATAATCTCCATAGCTCCCCGTGAATTCATGGCAAAACCCACAGACCAGGCATCGCGGGGATGCATTCCTCCCCAGCGTGCGCCCAGGGTTCCGCCTGCAAGTTTGCACACACAGGCCGCAACCAGCACTGTCAGCACCAGGGGAGCGTCGAAATGGGTCATAAAATTCACTCTGAGTCCAATGCCCGCGAAAAATACAGGAGCGAAAATGAACGATACAAACTGTTCAATAATAACCCTTGTGCGCTCACGCAGGTGCGAGGAATCCCCGACTGCCACCCCCACAAGAAAAGAGCCGAAAATCGCATGAATCCCAATCCACTCGGTAAATGCGGCTCCGAACAGGGCAAGAATCAGCGCAAAGCTCAGTTCTCCCGCAGGCCAGCGGGTGTATGCCTGCACAAAGGGCAGTGCTTTGTGAATCAGTCCTCTGCCAAGTGTGAGCATTGTGACAGCAAAAAGCAGGGTCAGCGCAATCGTCAGCATAATCGTGTTCCCGCTCCCGGACGGGCCGCCCATAAGACCCAAAACCACAGCAAATACAATCCATCCGACCAGATCGTTGAAAATGGCTGCACTGATCACCACCATGCCCAAATCACTGCGGTACAGATCCATATCCATCAGGGTTTTGGCAATGACCGGCAAAGCGGAAATGGACATGGCTATTGCCAGAAACAGTGAAAATATAAGGGGATCCGCATCCGGCTGCCGTCCAAGAAGCTGGGGAAACAGCCAGGCTCCGGCAAGTCCGAAAGAAAAGGGGATGACAATGCTGGATATGCCGACTTTCAGGCCGACCCTGCCCTGCTTCCATATGGTGGACAGATCCACTTCTATGCCAGCAACCATCAGAAACAGCACAATCGCGAGCGTGGATATGGTATCCAGGGCAATGGCATTGGGGCCATGCGGGGGAAAAAGGAACGCGCTGATTTCAGGAGCCAGACTTCCCAGAACAGTGGGGCCAAGCAGAACCCCTGCAAGCAGTTCGCCCAGCACAGAAGGCTGATGCATACGCTGTGCCAGTTCGCCCAGAACACGTGCCAGACCGAGCAGAATCCCCAGAGAGAGAAACATTACGGTGATGTTATGCGTTGTCAGGTTTTCCATTATGGTTTTATCTTCTTATTATCTGATGTTACGCCGTTGTTTTTTTATTGCTCATTCTTCTTTAATCTCTGATGTTACGCCATCAAATCCTGTAATTTTTGAAAACCGGATTTCAGGGCATTGACACAAAGTTTTGCTCTCAAAGCGGAGTGATTCAGATTATGTTTAATTTTCAGTTTTTCCGGTTTGAAAAATGAATAAACGGAGGCAGAAAAATGACTGCCCTGAGTTCTCACAGTTCCTGCTGGCGGTTTTGACAGTGATGCATCTGATTTCAGGGATTTGTGAAAGACTCCGGCATTCCGGCGTTTCTGATAAACAGCCGTTGTCTGATCATAAGTCAGACCGGTATCACCGGAAACCGGATAAAGAACACCGTAGGATCCGGCTTTGTCCTTAAAGATCTGCCTGCACAGAAGACATGGAAAATCAGTGCCTTTCATGCAGACATGCTGAACGGTGTCCGGTTTCGGTTCCGGTGTTCCGGTCTGAACAGAATGACCGTTTTTTTGTCTTCCAAACTCAGTGCGGCAGCGCGGCCGGATTTGATCGCCATAATGAAATCCTTTGAGATCTCAGATTTGATTAAACACATGGTTTCTTTGGAAGAAAACCGGCTGTCAGTCAGAACATATCTGAAATTCAGGTGATTGCCGGTGCAGATCCTGAGCATATATAGTGTTTAAGATAATTATTTTGGGTAGCGACTGTGTTAAATGTCAGGCAGATTTTGGGTTCCATGCCTCTTTTTTTGCAACCATGCTGTTGACAATGACAATGAGTTTCCTCATACAGGCCGTGACGGCCACCATTTTGATTTTACCTGCGGAAACAAGCCGTTGGTAATATTTGCGTATCACCGGGTTGTGACGGATCGCGGCCAGAGTGGGCATGTGCATCAGACTCCTGATTTCGCCCCGGCCCCCGCCGGTCATGCGTTTGCCGCGGAACTGCCCGCTGTCCCGGTTCACCGGGGCCGTGCCGGTCAGTGCCGCGATTTCCCTCCGGTTCAGGGTGCCGATCTCCGGCAGTCCTGATACCAGGGCGGCGGCCGTGTTCTCCCCGATGCCGGGAACAGACTGAATCAGTTCACTTTTCTGTTTCAGTTCCGGTGATGATGCAATGAGATCCCGGATTCTGTCCTGAATCAGACATATCTGTGTTTCAGGGGTTTCAGTCACGGTCAGTATGCTCTGTTCAATGAATTCATCGCGGATGTACTCCGTGCGGTTTTTTTCCGCTGTGCGCATGTCCGTGAGCTGACGTTTTCTGACAGCCAATGCCCTGATTTTAAGGGATGTGTCATCCTGTGCATTTCTGACAGGGGGTTCCATAAGGACTGCAAACCTGGCAATGATCCGGGCGTCGATCCTGTCAGTTTTTGCAGTCTGTCCGGCAGATTTGGCAAAATTCCGGATGCGTTTCGGATTGACAACGGCAGCCGGAAGCCCCGCTGCATAAAGTTCTTCGGCCAGGGGAAGTTCGTAACCGCCGGTGGCCTCCATGACAATAAGTTCCGGCTTCGCTGTTAAGAACCGTTCAGCAGTTTTCCGGATGTTTTCAGCAGTATAATCAATAGACATTTTCGGAAATAAGAATTATCGTTAGGCATCCGGGGATTTCCGGCATTTTCAATTCCCCCATTTTTTTAAAAGGAGTTAAAATTATGATATTATTTTATAAAGATGTAATAAACAGTCCCCCGGCGGTGATATCTCTGACAGGTCTGACAAAATCCGAATATGATGCCCTGCTGCCCGCCTTTGGAAAGGCGGAGGAAGAGTATGTGAAAGAGACAGATATAAATGACAAAGAACGGAAAAGGGCGCCCGGAGGGGGGCGTAAACCGAAACTCCGGACTTCCGGAGAACGCCTGTTCTTTATCCTTTTTTATCTTAAACTCTGCCCCCTTCAGCAGGTGACGGCCGTCCTCTTCGGCATGAGCATCGGGCAGACGAATTTTTGGATTCACAGACTTTCCCGTGTTCTGAAAACCTCTCTCCGCGAAGGTTCATATCTGCCTGAAAGAAATACCGATGCATCGGAGGACGCTCTGAAAAAATGCCCCGGACTTTCTTTTGTAATTGACGGTACCGAAAGAAGAATACAGCGTCCGGAAGATCCGGAAAAACAGAAAATTTTTTACAGGGGCAAAAAAAATTGCCATACGGTGAAAAACATTGTCATTGCCGATGCCGCCGTCAAAAAAGTTGTATACCTCAGCAGTACATATGAGGGGAAAAAACACGGTAAGAAGATACCGGATGAGGAAAATCCGGCTTTCCCCGGGGGCAGCAGTCTTTTCAGAGACACAGGATTTCAGGGTTATGAACCTGAAAATACAGTCTGTTATCAGCCAGCAAAGAAACCCAGCGGAAAAGAACTGCCGCCTGAGGACAGAATCTTCAGCCGGATGATTTCCGGAGTCCGTGTCACTGCGGAACATGTCATCACAGGTGTAATACCAATTCGCCATTGATTTTATACAATGCATTCGGTTTTTCTGTTTGATTACAAGGCGTTGTTTTTTTCATAAGCATATTTTCAAAAGCGATTTGGTATAAAACGTCTCCGTATCGTCAGGGAGGTGTTCCGGAATACGAAAGAAGGTTTCAGTGACCCTGTGATGGAAACTGCCTGCGCTCTGCATAATCTGAGATTCACTTTCAGACATCCGGGCCCTTCGAAAAAAGGCCCGGAACCCGTCTGGCACTGACTCCTTATTTCCGAAAATGTCTAATAATCACTTTGCGTTTCAGCCCGCTTTCATCCGCATGCTTCTGAATCAGATCTGCCGGAACAATCAGACTGCCGGCCTTTGTCACAGCATGACCCTTCTGCAAAGAAAATGTCTCTGTTTTTACCAGATTCAGACTGCCGTTGTGAAAAGCATAAGGCACTTTGAATGTTCTGTCTGTCAAAGGCACAGGAATGTTTACATTAAAACGGACTCTTCCCTCCAGTTCCGGTGAACGGAAAATATTTTTCACCTTTTGGAAAATGTCATTTTTCTCTTTTTTCTCCGGTTTTCCTGTCTGCACCAGTTCCTCAAACAGCCTGTTTAATGCAAGTTCCGGATTTTTCACCTTTACCGGTCGCAACGGGGTTAAAATGATCTCATTTGCCCGTTTTTCAATAAAATCATTCAATTCATTCATTCCCCATGTTTTTTCTGCAATAAGATTCACACGGGATTCAAGTGCATAAACTGCGGACATCAAAGATTTGGGATTAAAATTCTGATCTCTGAAAAATGACCTGACACGTTTCACAGAAGCAGTGTTTTTCATTTTCAGAAAATTTAGCCCCGGACAGAACAGCAGAACTCCGAGATTGGCAGTTTCCTGTCGCGACCGATCCGGACAATACTGAACCAGACTGTAATATCCTTTCTCTGCTTCCATTGTTATTCTCCTTTCATTCTGCGAAAATAAGAGGACTGTTTCTGACTCAGAAAAACCGCCCGCTGACACAGAAACTCTGTTCCGGTATGAAAAAAAGGAAAATCCGGTGTCCGGATCAAAACAGTCAGAATGCAGGGATGATGAACGTGTTCAAAGATGAAACATCCCTGATCATGCCTGATTCAGCCGGACCGTCTGTTTTTCAGTTCCCGCTGTATCAGCCTGATTTCTTCGGCATCAAGTCCTGTTGCCAGCGCGACCTGCTCCACTGTCAGGATACCCATGGAAAGAAGGTTTTCCGCAGTCTCCACCGCCTTCTTTTTTTCCCCTTTTTCCATTCCGATTTTTTCCCCTTTTTCTATCCCGATTTTTTCCCCCTCCTCCCTTGCAGTATCCAGCGAATTTTTCATATCCCGGTAGGACTTGAGACTGTCTTCATATGCCATGCGCTCCTCATAATTGAACTTCTCTATCTCGGCAACCCCGAACAGCTTCTCAAATATCCGCTCCTGCAGTTTTGCGGGTCTGTCCTGCAGCCGGTGCAGGTTTTTTATCACATACAGCCATTTTTCAAAATGTGTTTTCAGTTCCTCCTCTGTTTTGCTGAAATTCGGCATCTGGAGATAAATGAAGGTGAGTTTGTCATAAAACACTTTTTTCTTTTCCGTGTCCATGAGCTTCACTTCTGTCACGACAGTTTTGTCTTTGTCCTGATCATCGAACACGAAATCCAGTATTCCCACAGTGTAAACAGACTGGAGACGGAAATTCCAGTCCCCCTGCACTGCCTGATCCTGAATGGGAAAGGTGGAATAATACACTGTCCTGTCTTTGAAAAAATTCTGCTTCACCTTCTGCATTTCCACAATGAATTTCTCACCAATCTCGCTCTCGCAGTAGATGTCAAACACAGCCCTGCGCTCCCCGAAATACGGGAGATGCTCATTTTTCAGATAGGTCAGTGTCTTTATGTTTCCCTTTTCCTTGTGCAGCAGTTCGTTCAGAAAATCGGCAAGAAGGTCTTTATTGGCCTCCTCCCCGAACAGCTTCTTGAATCCGAAATCCGTGAACGGATTGATGTAACGCTCTTTTTTCATTGTTCATGCCCCTTTCTTCGGAAAAAATTGGCAGTGGTTCAAAATGATGGATAAAGCTGTTTTTAACCGCAGAGTAACGCAAAGTTTTCACAGAGTCAAACAGAGTTTAAAAAGATCAGGAAATTTGAGACACTGCGGAAAATTTAAAAATTCGGGTGCATAATGTCAGTCATATCCAAATAATAAAACTGGAAATTTTGAAGGCAAGAGAAGAATCCGCTTTCCGAGTCCTTTTTTGTTCTGAAAATGACAGAGGATAAACCTGCTGATCCGTTTTAACCTGATTTTGCAAAGAAAAAATTCTTCATTATTCTGCGGTTAAATATGGACTGTCAAGCGATTTGACTCACTGCCGCAGGGTTTGGGACTGACGGGGAAAGAAATGAACAGAGTGAAACTGATTTCAGAA
>CAZHPS010000376.1:0-7039 GCA_964534335.1 uncultured Desulfobacterales bacterium | reverse complement strand
CCCATCATTCATCATTCAGCAATGTCATCCCTTCCGGGATTATAATTTGTTTTTTCATTTTTTTCTATAATAATGTCAATCCTTACGGATTTTTTACCGACCGGGCATCAGGGCACATCAACAGATTTGATCCAATACCCATCATTCACAATTCACAATTCACAATTCACAATTCACAATTCATAATTCATAATTCACAATTCATAATTCACAATTCACAATTTACAATTCACAATTCAGCATTGTTTTTCCAGTCAAAATTGCTGCGGATGATCCGGGCCGGGAAACCGCCGATGAACAGCCTGTCTTCCTCAAAGCGTTTGGTGACCACACTGCACATGCCCACCAGACAGCGGCTGCCCACACCTGAACCGGGAGCAAATCGCACGGCAGATCCGATATAACAGTCACTGCCGATCATCACGGACCGGTCAGCAACGCCTGCTCCATGCGTCCAGAACTGGCTGTCACGTCCTGCAATCCAGCTTTTTTCTTTTATTTCAAAACCGCCGATGGTGTCAATATAATGTCCAAAGGTAATCAAAGCCCTGTTGCCGATTTTGCAGTATCTCAGATAGCCGGATTCCGCAAACCGTTCCTCCAAAGCCCACTGTCCGCATTCAAATGTGTTTTTCATGCCGATAAACGCACCTTCTGCAATTTCCAGAGAGAAAGGCCCTTCAAACAGATTGTGTTTCCCGATTTCTGCCTGTCCGATCCATACCTGATCGGCTGTAATGACTGTTCCGTATCCGATTTTTGCATTCGGATGAATCTGAAATCCGCAGATTTTTCTGTACAGCAAAATCCGCAGGAAATTCATGGGAATCCGGCTGATAAGCAAAGCAGCAAGTCTGCGCTGTCTGTCAGAAGTGAAAAAGTTTTTTCCGTTCATGTCTGCTTTTCCTGTATGGTTTTTGTAAGTAAGCCAGCATAAATTTTCAGAAAAACCGGATTTTTTGGAAAAATCCGGTTTTTTGAATATACCATTACTCAGAAGATTTGCCACGAATTGCACGAATGACACGAATTGCATGAATTATGGTTTGTGCATTCGTGCAGATTCGTGTTATACCAATTCTCCATTGAAAATATACTTATGATTCGGTTTCCCACAGAGAACACAGAGAGAAAAAACCACAGAGAACACAGAGGAAATAACTCACCTTATTGTATAAATTCAATGGGGAATTGGTATTATTCGTGGCTGTTTAAACTGTAAATATTTTATAAAATCTGCCAATGCAAGCCTTTCGGATACGGTACTTTACAACCGAAATGTTTCAGGTAATGGTATACACGAAAATTTTCGGCTGCCTGCTTATCAGTTCCGGGATTCATACCAATCCGCTTTCAGAACACAGGAACACACTTTGCTTCCAACTCCTTTTTTTCGTGCGGTTCGTGTATTTCGTGTTAAAAAAACACAGGCTCTTCCCCAAGATTTGAAAACGGTTTGGTATCACCTTTGTCCCTGAAGAATCCGTACCTTTGTTTATTCCCGGTAAAACGCGTTGACAATTTCCAGATACTCGGCCAGGAGAATCTTGCTGACCACAAAAATATGTCCCACATTTTTTTCTATGGTGCGGTTCAGTCCTCCTCTGGTCACACAGATATTGCCACTTTTCTGATCCAGCACGCATTCACCCACCTGTCCCCACAGTTCGCTGGCAATGCAGGAACCTGTGGGAGCAATGGGATCACGCTCTCCCCGGTAGTCAAAAATGGCAACCCCGCCTTCCCGCAGCATAGCCATATTCACAGGTTTTCCGTCCAAATCCGGCAAAGAACTGGGAAGGCAGTATTGACCTGTATAAATCTGATTGCCGATGAATATATTGCTGAGCCATTCCCGATGGGCCTTGGCTGCAAATTTGGTACCGTGCGTAAGCCAGTAAACAAAGGGGGCGGAATCCCGGATCGCGCCCGGAAATCCTGCCCGTCCGTAAAAACCGGAGCAGATATAATACTGAACACCGGGCTGAATTTCCTGCATTCCAATGTCAATGATCTGGGGAGGAATATTGACATCCCCGAACAGTTCCTGCATGAGAAGAAGATTGTACTGTGCACGAATGACTTTGCGCATTGGACCGTGACCGCTTTCCCCGTCATCAAATTTCACAGGCGAGGCCATGAGTGCCACTTTGCGGATATCCATTGTTTTGCCCAAAGCCATGCGTTCCTCAACTCTTCTGGCAAGATACGGCAGAATCAGGGTTCCGGCCATGCAGTAGCCCATTGCGTAAATCTCATGTCCGGGATGTCTTTTTTTGATGATATTCAGATAAACATCGTGAACAGTCTTGCCATAGAAATCCAGCCCCAGATCTTTTTCATCCGGTCCGGGATCGCCATGATCAATGAGATAGACAGAATATCCCTCTTTCAGCATTCCCTCAACCACGGATTTCCCCCTGTCCAGATCAAAGATTTCCGGTTTGTTGATCAGAGGAGAGGCCATGTACAGAACTTTGCCGTTGGGAGTCACCCCTTCAGGCAGGGAATAATGACGCAGCCGCAGCGTATGCAGTTCTGAGCCGGGAACCACTTCATAAGGGGAATATCCCAGTTTGCCGCGTGTGGCACGTTCAGAAAATCCCACAATGTCAAAGGCATCCTCGTTGTACAGATTTTCCAGCCGGATACGCAGTCCTTCCAGATATGCGGGAAATGGCATGGCAAAAGAGCCGTCCTCATTGACTTTTGCATAAGGCATTTCCCCTTCTTTCAGTGGCTGTTCTGTAACCAGAAGCAGGAGACTGATCATCAGTTCCTTCATGGCTTTCAGGCGGGTCAGTCCGGCTGAGAAATAGCTTTTTTCCAGCCAGGAAAATTCATCCATATATTCTTCCAGCAGTTTTTTCCCTTCCGCAGAACAGGTGAGTTCCAGTGCTTTTTCCGGATCAAATTTCCCGTCTTTCATGAAACAGCGGCACAGATGACGGATAAGAGTGGCATATTTCTGCTCCGTTCTGCGGTTATGTTCCACAAAAAAATCCGGTTCCGCCCCGGTTTTGGCCGCAATCCTGGCCTGCGTGCGTATGGGCCGGAGGACGAAAACATCCAGCAGAATCTCCTGCCACTTGGCAATGAACGCAGCAGATGCAAAAGGGCCGTAAAGTTCCGCGGAGTTGCCCAGGGAACGCAGATATTCCCGCAGATCCATCAGGCTTTTGACCTGCTGCCCCACCAACTGGCTTACCCAGTTATGTGTATTTTTGTATTTTTCCGGGTTGTCCGCAGGTGTGGTTCCCACGATTTTCAGCAGAGCATCCGGCGATATTCTCTCTGTTTTCCCATTGTCACATTCTGTTTTCATCATGTTTTTTTCCTTTTAGGTAACTGTCACTATTTAAGTAAGGTTCCATAAATTTTCGGGCATAAAATTTTCAGAAAAACCGGATTTTTGAATACACGAAAATTTTTGTTTGCCTGCTTAATTGCGTATCAATCTGAAATATGAGCAGAACACTGTCATATGTTTGCATCTGTGCCTTCAGCAATGCGGATTTCCTGTTCTGTCAGGCCATAGAGATGATACACCATCTGATCAGTCTTTTTGTCTGTTTTGTCAATAATATTTTTTATTTCCAATGCCTTTGCCTGCTGCTCCAGAAAATAATCCTGCCATTGTTTTCGGTCTTTCAGGTTCAGATCATCAAATTTCACTTTTGCCTTTTTCAGTTCATTTTTGAATTCATCCCAGTTCAAATCCTGCCAGTTTTCCAGTTTTTTTGGAATGCTGGCCGGGTTGAGTTCATTTTTCAAAAAAAAGAGGAAGTCCTGTCTTAGATTGTGCAGTGCTTTGTTCTGTGCCAGCATGATGTCGGCTTTGTCAATGAAAGGCTTTTGCTTATCTATACTGATATTGGGTATTGGAAATGTCTTCAATTCCGAAATTTTAAACTGGGGGAAGGTTTTTCTCTGAAATTTATCAAATATACAGAAAAACCAAAATGATACTGGCCGGGAATTTAACACACTTAAAAGATATTTTAAATCAAATTCTTTTTGAGGCTGCAAAATGATCATAGAATTTCTGTCATTGATGATTTTCTCCTCACAAAATGCTGCCTGAATACAATAAGGTAACTGACTTGGAATTTGACGAAGCAGAATACGGGGAACTTCAAAAAGATACTCTTCCCGTTTTCTGGACAGATTTTCACCATATTTTACAAATTCTCCATTCCAACTCAGGTAATATCTTGACACGTTATTTCCATCCAAATACCTGAACCATGTCTGATCGTGTTGAACAGTCGAATGATAAACCCGATGTTTTTTCATTTCTTCGGTTTGTTTCGGGATGCCTGCACCTACTTCATAAACTGTGGCACCCGCCTTTATTTCTGTAATTTCTTCAAGAGGAATGGAATTTTTTTCTATACTTTCCAACAATGGAATGAATTGTAAATTCTTTATTTTTGAGATCTGAAAATAAAATTTTGGAGATTTGATCCGGTTTTTTTTGATCGGGGGAAATAGAGTTAATCCATTCTCCAAATTTCCTTCACTTCTTTTCCATTCCCCCATAACAATCTCTTCATCTGCATCTTTTTTAAAAGTAACAATACATGTATCGACATCTGCTTCTTCAAAAATATTTTTTCCTAAATTGATCACAGATAATTGCCCTGTTTTTACAAGCAAAAATTCACGCAGATCAAAACTTGAATCAAGTGTAAGCCAGTTATTGGGAATGATGAATCCTAACATACCATCATCTGACAACAGTTTAAAAAATTTTTCAGTAAACAAAGCAAAAGAATGCAATTGATGCTGTGTGAGTTGATATGTTTTATATAAGAACTGTTTTTCATGTTCAGAAAAACCCTGATTTCTTGTATAGATATATGGCGGATTCCCGATGACTGCATCAAACCCGCCATTTTTTATAATTTCCGGAAATTCCTTATTCCAGTCAAATGCTTTTTTCCCAGCCACTGCGGGATCATCAATCAGGGAATTGCCGCATTTTATATTGGCATTCAAAGTAGTCAGTTCTTTGTTTCTGTTGGCAGTTTTCAGCCACAGGCTGAGTTTTGTGATTTCAACGGATTCCGCATTCAAATCCACACCAAAAATATTGTTGATGAGAATATCCTTATCCAAATCAAAAACTTCCCGCTGGTCGCGTTTGAGGATTGCAATTTCACTGTTCACCTTCTGCCCTTCTTTGTACAGAAAATCAAAAACCTGATTCAGAAATGCACCGGAACCGCAGGCAGGATCAAGCACACGGATATTTCTGAGTTTTTCCCGGTATGCTTCCAATGCCTGAATATGCAGGTCAATGTTTTTGTTCGCTTTCCTATTTTGGGAGATTTTTTTCACAGAAGCATAATCAGTCTGTGTCAGTTCCGGCAGACTGTCAAATCCAATCTCTGTTTTCCGATCCGCGAGCCATCCGCCAACCGCCTCTTCAACAATATAACGGGTAATATATTCAGGTGTATAAAAAATTCCCTCTTTTTTGCGTCTGCCTTTTTTCCGGTCAAAACGCTGTCCTGAAATTTCGGCTTTGAATTCTTCCATATCCGTAATGGACTGCTCAAAAATATGGCCGAGAATATTCACATTCAGATCTGAAGCAAAATCGTAGCGTTCCAGAGCAATCACATCTTCCAGAACCGCATCTTTTATCATCAGATTATCCAGAATTTCATCATCCGCAAACAGTCCGCCGTTGAAGTTATTGATGTTTTCTTCGGGATAACCCCTGTTTATGGCATCAAAAAGGGCTTTTACCCGTTCATAAATTTTGCTGTCACTGCGGTTAAATTTGTCTTCTTTCACATTTTTCAGCAAACCCCGGAACGTGAAATAGGGCAGAATGCCAAAATCTTCGCAAAAACAGACAAACAGAATCCGATCCAGCAGTTTACGGGTTTTGGTCAAAAGTACAGGTTCGGCAATGTCCGGGTTCTGTTCTTTGAGATGATGAAAAAAATGGAGCCGGGTCTGCCGGTAATCTGCATAAAACTGTATGAGAATATTTTTTTCCACAATGCAAAAAAAATGGTGTGTTTTTCAGATTTGGCAATATGTTATGCCGTGTTTTCTGCCACAAAATTTCAAATCGTAGGGTGGGTGTAGCGATAGCGTAACCCACCACTGCCACAAAGTTTCAAATCGTAGCGACTGTGTTAAATGTCAAGAGGTTTTTGGACTCCAAACCTCATTTTTTGCAACCATGCTGTTGACAATAACGATGAGCTTCCTCATGCAGGCCGTGACGGCCACCATTTTGATTTTACCTGCGGAAACAAGCCGTTGGTAATATTTGCGTATCACCGGGTTGTGACGGATCGCGGCCAGAGTGGGCATGTGCATCAGACTCCTGATTTCGCCCCGGCCCCCGCCGGTCATGCGTTTGCCGCGGAACTGCCCGCTGTCCCGGTTCACCGGGGCCGTGCCGGTCAGGGCGGCGATTTCCCTCCGGTTCAGGGTGCCGATCTCCGGCAGTCCGGATACCAGTGCGGATGCCGTGTTTTCCCCGATGCCCGGAACTGACTGAATCAGTTCTGTTTTCTGTTTCAGTTCCGGTGATGATGCAATGAGGTCACGGATCCGATCCCCAATCTGACGGATCTGCGCTTCAAATGCGGAAATGACTGTCAGTATGCTTTGTTCAATGAATTCGTCGCGGATGTGCTCCGTGCGGTTTTTTTCCGCTGTGCGCATGTCCGTCAGCTGACGTTTTCGGACAACCAATGCCCTGATTTTAAAGGATGTGCCATCCTGAGCATTTCTGACAGGGGGCTCCATGACCGCTGCGAACCGGGCGATGATGCGGGCATCTATCTTATCAGTTTTGGCGGTCTGTCCGGCGGCTTTTGCAAAATTCCGGATGCGCTTCGGATTGACAACGGCAGCCGGAAGCCCGGCTGCGTAAAGTTCTTCGACCAGGGGAAGTTCATAACCGCCGGTGGCCTCCGTGACGATCAGTTCAGGTTCCGCAGCACGGCACATCATCACAGTTTTCTGTATGTTTTCAGGAGTGTAATCAATGTGATGATCGGAACTCCCT
>CAZHPS010000375.1:0-7063 GCA_964534335.1 uncultured Desulfobacterales bacterium | reverse complement strand
ATATCATTGAAAGAAAAAAACAGCAATAAAAAAATCAACGGCGTAACATCAGTCATTAAGATGAAAGTATCCTTTCAACCCAAAGCATACAGAGTCCGAGGCATAAAAAACCCCGCCAATATCTGTTTCTGCGTTCCCAACGCACGGTCAGTCTCCGGAATTTTGTCTGAAGCCATGCGAAAGTGCGTTCCGCTTTCCAACGGTCGATCGGTTTTGACGGCGGTCTGCCGACCGGCTGCCTCCTGTCCGGCCATAACCGGCGGGGGATCATGGGAGAGATGCCCCGTTTGCGGATTTTGTCCCGAAGATCACGGGAGTCATACCCTTTATCGGCCTGCAATGCCCCCGGCCGTTTTTTGGGCCTCCCGACCCGACCGGTTCGGATATCAATGGAATCCAGCAGGTTTTCAACCTGCGCCCTCTCACTTCCCGATGCTCCCCCTGAGTTTGCGGACAGGGGCATGCCGTTCCCGTCGACCAGCAGGTGAACTGTCAGTCCTTTTCCTTTATATCCGTGGTCAGCGTCATCACCTCCCCCTTTTCCGGGAACGAACATGCCGTCGACCGATGACCGGTTCCACCCGATCAGGGATGCAAGTTCGGCAATGCCGCACAGTCGGGAAAAAATTTCGACCCATGTTCCGTCTTCCTTCCATTTTCCGAGCCGGTCATGGGCGGTGGACTTCGGACTCCACTGCTCCCCGACCGGTACGGAACACCACTTCGCTCCGTTTATCAGAACCCATAAAATGGTGTTCAGGACTTTCAGAGCCGGGGTTTCAGGACGCCCGGGACCTGTGCGGGGCGGTGGGAGAAGCGGTTCAATCAGACCAAACTGAGACTCACTCAGTCCCTCAAATCTTCCCTGCATATGCAACCTCCATGCAGAGAAGTTTATCATATTTATTTTATAATATAAAATCCCTTTTTAATTTTCGGATAGGTTCGTATATTATACCAATTCTCCATTGATTTGATACAGTATTGTCAGTTTTTCCGGTGCCGGGCGTGTGCAGAAAACCGCTTTGTCCAATTTCTGCACTCCTCCGGGTTTTTATTCTGTATTGTACAGAATCAATAACGAATCGGTATAAAGAAATGGAATTTTCCGAAAACCCTGCAATGCCCATCTGCATCCCCGCGTCTCTGCGTTTTTCTTCCGGATGACGGAACATATGAAACGCAAAGATGCAAAGGTGCAGACACACAAAGCCAGGGATTTCTGATTGAAAAAACTCTGCGTTATTATGCGTTTAAAAAAACAGACTGTCAACCAATTTAACCCACCACCGAAAATACAGAAAAAAATAAGCCGGTGTTATGCCAGATAGCCCCCGTCACACACAATGCAGGAACCGGTTGTATAGGATGCCGCATCAGAAACAAGATACAGAACCGCACCTGCCATTTCATCGGGTTCAGCGTGTCTTGCCATTGGAACCTGGTGCATGGCGGATTTGTATATCTTTTCATTTTCAATCAGGGCTTTGGAAAAATCGGTTTTCGTAATGCCCGGCAGCAGGGCATTCACACGGATATGATACGGAGCCAGTTCCCGTGCATATGCCTGTGTCATGGCAATCAGTCCGGCTTTGGTGATGGAATAAATGCCCTGAAACGGAGCCGGACGTTTTCCGTTCACAGATGAAACATTCACAATGGAACCTCCTCCGCTTTTTTTCATCAAATCAACAGCATATCGGATCATGAAAAACGGGCCTTTGAGATTGACAGCAAGGGTTTTGTCCCATGATTTTTCATCTGCATCCGCCATCTGACCGAAAAAAGGATTGGTGGCTGCATTGTTGATGAGAATATCCAGCCGCCCGAACTGTTCCCCGACTTCCTTTATCAGGGTTTCAATACTGTCCGGATAACCCACATGACAGGCCATTGCCACAGCTTTGCCGCCTTTTTTTTCTATATCGTCCGCAACAGTTCGCAGTGCTTCAATCTTCCGGCTTACCAGAATGCAGTGCGCACCGTATTCTGCCAGCGTTTTGGATACAGATTCGCCAATGCCCCGGCTTGCACCGGTAATCAGCGCCACTTTGCCTTCCAATGAAAAACTGACCATGTGATTTCTCCTTGTCATATGAGTGTATTTTGTTATAATTAAGTAACATTCCATAAATTTTCGGATATAAAATTTATGGAACCGTCCTTAATAAACATAATTTTTTCCTCTGTGTCCTCTGCGGGTGTTTTTTTCTCTGTGTTCTCTGTGGGAAACCCCGATCCGGACATTCTGAAAACTTTATACACGAAAATTTATGGAACCTTACTTATACCATTACTCAGAAGATTTGATGGTACAGCTAAGAATGGCACGAATAACACGAATTATATGAATTATGGTTTGTGCATTCGTGCATATTCGTGTCATTCGTGGCTGTTTAAACTATTGGAAAAATCCGATTTTTCTGAAAATTTTATGCAGAAAACTTATGGAATCCTGCTTATTTTTCAGATTTCATATAAATATCCATAAAATCGTTTATAAACAGGTTCATATCCTCCACAATGCAGACATCCGCTGCATTCATCATCGGTGCGCGGGCATCTGTGTTGACAGCAACAATGAATTCAGATCCGCTCATACCTGCAAGATGCTGGGATGAGCCGGAAATGCCGCAGGCAATATAAAGTTTGGGTGCAACTGTGGCTCCGGTAATTCCCACCTGCTGACTATAAGGCAGCAGGCCCCGGTCGCAGACAATCCGGGAACCGCCCACTGCGGATTTGGGAAACAAATCAGCAAATTTGTATATCATATCCAGATTTTCTCCATCTCCAATGCCATTTCCCACTGAAACAACAATTTTGGCTTCTGTTATGCCATGCGTATCGCTTTCTGCGGGACTGAGCCCCGCAAAACAGGTGTTTTCTGCTGTGCATTCCATTGAAACCGCAGACACAGAAGCAGGAGAAAAATCTTTGTTTTTCAGAGGACGGTATGCACCGGGCTGAATGTTCAGTATCACAGTGTCCGTCATTGGACATACCCGCGCAATCCGTTTGCCATTGTCAATGGCACGGACAAAGCACAACTCTCCTTCTTCCGCAATTCCCTGAACTGCTGTGATATTTGCCGCATTCAGACGCACAGCAAGACCGGGCGCAAAATCCATTGCCTGCGAACTGTGCGCCATGCACACAAAAGCGGGATTTTGTTCACTGAAAAACTGCTGCAGTGCGTGCCGGTATATTTCACCATTATAATAGGTCAGACCGGGAATTTCGATCAGCGTGACAGAATCTGCGCCCGCTCTTTCGATTTCTCCGGTCATTGCGGAAATGCCATCTCCCAGCACCAGCATTTCCACAGGAAGATGCAGCATTGTGCGAAGATGATCCGCAAATGCCAGAACCTCGTATGTTACGGGCCGGATATTTCCATCCGCATGTTCGGCAATTACATAAATTTTTCTTTCCAATGGCTTACTCCTGTTTCAGAAATCCCTTTTCACGGAAAATGTTTATCAGGGTTTCGGCTTTCTGTGCGCATGTGCCTTCCAGCACCAATCCGGATCGCTGTTTTTGCGGAAAATCTGTACTGCTTATCCTCTGCCGGATGTGCGGGGTTACCAATGTTTCGCTGTTTATTATCTCCTGCTGCTGACGCACTGCAAACAGCATACGGGAAAGCGCAGGATATTTTGGTGTGTTGATGCCGCTCTGAATGGTGAGAAGCGCGGGAAGTTGGATTTTCCATTTTTCCCTTCGGCCTGCTTCCATCTCCCGCTCCACTGAAATCTGTTTGGCATCATGTGACAATTGTGCGGAAATCACAGCAGTTGCACAGGGCAGAGAAAGAATTTCCGCAATCATTGGCCCGATCTGCCCCTGCATCAGATCTTCTGACATCACACCGCAGAGAATCAGATCATATTTTTTATCCTGTGCATATGCGGCAATCAGGGAAGCAGTGCAGAAAGGATCAGGAAATTCCTCATCATATGCAAGAATCTGTATCCCATGATCCGCGCCAATTCCCACCGCACGGGTCAGAACCGAGCCTGTCTGTTTCGGCCCGACAGAAATCGCATCCACAGTTCCATGCCCTGCGGATTTGCGCATCTGCAAAGCCTCTTCCAAAGCAAACTCGTCAAAACGGTTTATGCAGACACGATCTGAGGTTCCGTCTGTTTCAGATTCCCTGATGGCCTTGATGCAAACAAGTATTTTCATGGCAACTCCCCAAAGTATCACAAGCTTCCAGCTTGTGCCAAGTCGCAAACTGGAAGTTTGCGCTACATTTAAAGTAGAATAAGCTTCCAGCTTGTTTATAAGTCGCAAGCTGGAAGCTTACGCTACTTTCTGTTTAATAACCCAAACCCTTTTCCCTGTCAATGATTTTTAAAGAACGCTTGTTATTTTTTCTAACAAACGTTCGTTTTTTTTTCTTGACAAATGCAGGACAGTAAGGGTATTATCCGGACGAAAAAAATTCGTAGTGGGTCAAACCCGTTGATTCGGGTCTGACAGACGGAAGGGAAAAATCCGTAAGGATTGATATTATTATAGAAAAAAATATGAAAAAAACAAATCAGAATCCCGGAAGGGATGACATTGGCAACCGGTTTGAACCACTATCAAAAAATTCCCTCACAAAAAGGTTTTTTTATGAGTACAGTTTATCTGATCCGGCATGGGCAGGCATCTTTCGGAGCCAAAGATTATGACATTCTTTCTGAAACAGGCATGGCACAGGCACGGATTCTGGGCAGAAGTATGGCAGAACGCGGCACGATGTTTGACGCGGTGTATCATGGAAGTCTGAAACGGCAGATACAGACTGCCACAGAGTTTGCACCGTCTTATGTGGAAAAAGGTGTTTTTCTGCCGGAACCGGTTCTTTGTGAAGCATTTGATGAATATGACGGATTTGCAGTCTGGCGGCATCATCTTCCCTGCGTGCTGGCAGAGTTTCCCCATATTAAAAAGGAACAGGAAAATTTCAGAACAGATAACAAAGCATTTCAGATTCTTTTTCAGCATGTTACTGACCGGTGGATATCCGGGAAATTTGATAGTGCGGGATGTCCGGCATGGGCGGATTTCAAAAAGCGTGTGACAGAGGGAATGCAGGCAATAATGCGCAGGCACGGCTCCGGCAAAAACATAGCCGTGTTTACTTCCGGAGGCACGATTTCTGTCATCATGCAGATGGCTCTTGGCCTGTCTGACCAGAAGACAATGGATATTTCCTGGCAGATTATGAACGCGTCCATAACTCGGATTCGTTACAGAGAGGATCAGATCAGCCTTTCGGCTTTCAATGAAATCAGTCATCTGGAAATGACCCGAATGCCGGAAATGCTGACATGGCGGTAAACGAATATGTTCATTCATCATTTTAAGTACACAACCGGGGATTTTTTAAGCACAGAGTAACACAGAGTGATTCACAGAGTAACACAGAGCAATGCAAAAAAACTCTGCGGAACTCTGTGTATAACTCTGTGGTACTCTGTGGTTAATAACAAATCGCTTTCAAAGTTCGGGGAATGCCTCTTTTTTTTAAGCCACGAAAAACACGAACAGCACGAAAAAACAGCATTTGGTATGCCCATGTTTTGAAAGCGAATTGGTATAAATTCCGGCCGTCAACTGTTTTGACACATTATCCAAAATTTTTGTAAAAGGAGAAAATACAATGGATTTCACTGTATCTGAAAAAATGCTTGTGATCATTGATATGATCAATGAATTTGTGGAAAAGGAACTCATTCCGCTGGAACCTGAGTTTCTGACCCGTCCGGCCAAAGAACTCATGCCCCGGCTTAAACAAAAACAGCAGATGGTCAAAGACATGGAATTATGGGCCCCATGCCATCCCAAAAAATACGGGGGCATGGGACTGAGTCTTACAGAACATGCTCTGGTTTCCGAGGCTTTGGGCAGAAGTCCGCTTGGACATTTTGTGTTCTGGTGTCAGGCTCCGGATGTGGGAAATATTGAGATTCTGGATTTGTTCGGCACAGAGGAACAGAAAGAAAAATATCTGCATCCGCTTATTGAGGGAAAAATCCGAAGCTGCTTTTCCATGACTGAAGTATCTCTGGCCGGTTCCAATCCTGTGATGATGGACACCACTGCGGTAAAAGACGGAAAGGATTATGTGATCAACGGCCAGAAATGGTATACCACAGCAGCAGACGGCGCGGAATTTGCCATTGTCATGGCAAAAACCAATCCTGAAGCAGATTCCTACCGTCAGGCCAGCATGATTATTGTTCCCTGCAATACACCGGGTTTCAATCTGGTGCGCAATATTCCGGTTATGGGACATACCGGTGATGATTATTTCAGTCATGCGGAAATTCTGTATCAGAACTGCCGGGTTCCGCAGGAAAATCTGCTGGGAAAGGAAGGACATGGCTTTGTCATTGCACAGGAACGGCTTGGGCCGGGACGGATTCATCACTGTATGCGCTGGATTGGCATCTGCAACCGGGCTTTTGATCTCATGTGTGCACGTGCGCGTGACAGAGTGATTTCTCCGGACGGCAAAACCCTGGCAACCCGGCAGATTATTCAGGCATGGATTGCGGAATGCGCTGCGGAAATTCAGGCTGCACGGCTGATGATTCTTCATGCAGCATGGAAGATTGAGCAGCAGGGGGCTAAAGCCGCGCGCAGGGAAATTTCCCTTATCAAATTCAAGGTCGCGAATGTCATGCAGATGGTTCTGGATCATGCTCTGCAGGTTCACGGCGGTCTGGGCATGACTGATGACACAATTCTTGCTTTCTTTTTCCGGCATGAACGGGCAGCCCGGATTTATGATGGCGCGGATGAAGTGCATAAAGTTTCTGTGGCAAAGCAGATTTTGGGGGAATATCAGGGGCGTAAGATAAAATAAAATCTGAAAAGCCTGTGTCTTCGCAACAGAGTGTATGAAGGCCACAAAGACGCTAAGGCACAAAGACACACAAAGAAAAACTTCGTGAAACTTTGTGCCCCTGTGTCTTCGTGGCAGAGGATATGAAGGACACAAAGACGCTAAGAGGGTGTTTGAATAATAGAATTTTGAAAAACCACAAAATTTGTAGATTAT
>CAZHPS010000374.1:0-7066 GCA_964534335.1 uncultured Desulfobacterales bacterium | reverse complement strand
AAGAGGAATATCTGGCTCTGGAGCGGGAGTCAGAAATCCGGCATGAATATTATGACGGTGAAATCTTTGCCATGTCCGGAGCATCACGAAAGCATAACCTGATTACAGCAAATGTCATCCGGGAACTGGGAAATCAGTTGAGAAAAACACACTGCAGGGTATATCCTTCGGATATGCGGCTGAAAATAAAGGCAAGCGGTTTGTATACTTATCCGGATGTGATGATTGTCTGCGGGGAGGAATTTTTCAGTGATGAAAAAGAGGATATGCTGCTCAATCCAACAGTGATTATTGAGGTTCTTTCAGATTCCACAGAGAGTTATGACAGGGGAACAAAATTTGAAAATTACCGCACTTTGGATTCTCTGAAAGAATACATCCTGATTTCCCAGAAACGGAAAAAAATGGAACGCTTTTTCAGAAATGCACAGGGATACTGGCAACTGACCGAATCAGATGAAGAAAATCCCCAATTGCATCTGGATGCAGCCGGATGCGAACTGCGGATTGAGGATGTGTATGAAAATGTGTTTTGACAAAAACCATTGGTCGCAGAGATTTTAAAATAAAAAGGATTATTTATGAAAAATTTCGTTATCTGCATTGACAATGAAAGCAACCCCGCAAGCCTGATTGTGGGCAGGGTTTACATCAGAGTGCAGGATTCAATGGCTGAACAGCACCGCATGATCCGGGTGATTGATGAGGATATATCTGAACCCGATGGCTATCTTTATCCCATGTCCATGTTTGTTCCCATTGAACTGCCGGAAATTGCGGAAAAGGCCATTTTAAGGGTATTGCCGGAAACCGTGGGAGCCACTATTTTGAGTTGAAATATGGCATAAAATGAAAACGAAAGAATATCATGAAACAAATCAAGGTTCTGGTATGTGATGACTCTGCTTTGATGCGGAGGTCTTTAAAAAAAATCATTGAATCTGATCCGGTGCTGAAAGTGGTGGGAACAGCCAGGGATGGCGAAGATTCGGTAAACAAGGCGCGCACACTCCGTCCGGATGTGATAACAATGGATGTGATGATGCCCGGAATGGACGGAATCACAGCCCTGCAGATGATTCAGGAAGAGGCCATCGCGCCTGTACTGATGGTTTCCTATTATACGCAGGAGGGCGCGGAAACCACGTTTGAAGCCCTGGCACTGGGCGCATTTGACTATGTTCCCAAGCCGCATGGAACCATTTCCGACATGGGGCCGGTGCAGCTGGAACTCATTGACAAAATCAAAGCCGCAGCAGCTCCGGGTGTTTCAGGAAAACTTTCCCGCAGACGTGTCATCCGTTCCCACGCGGATGTGAAACGCTTCCGCCAGTCTCTTGCCCCTGAAAAGAAAAAAGCGGATAATGTTTACGGTTTCAGGGCGGTTGCGCTGGGAATCTCCACAGGAGGCCCAAAAACCCTTTTTGATGTTCTTCCGCTGCTGCCTGCGGATTTGAATGCTGCCATATTTCTGGTCCAGCATATGCCGCCCAAATTTATACGGCCTTTTGCAGAGAGAATCAACAGCAACTGCGCTATGAAGTGCATAGAGGCCGAAGCAGGAATCCATGTGGCTCCGGGTTATATTTATGTGGGAAAAGGCGGCAGTCATCTCACGCTTTACCAAAAGTCCGGGGACAGAATTGTGATCCGCACCCCTGCCAAACCCGAAGATCGTTTCATTCCCTCTGTGAATGTGATGATGCGATCCGTGCTGGAAGTGTTTGGAGCAGATACCATAGGAGTACTGATGACCGGCATGGGAGATGACGGCGCAGATGCAATGGTTGATGTCACCCGCGCGGGGGGCATTACCATTGCGGAAAGTGAGCAGAGTGCGATTGTGTACGGAATGCCCCGCGAGGCCATTGAAAAAGGCGGGGCCAGAGTGATTGCGCCGAGTTGGGAAATGGCCGATGAGATTATCCGCGCAGTGAACAGTTAAGAGAGGAAGGAATATGAAGAAAATCCTGCATGATCTGCAAAGCACAGACGAGGCCGAGCGCATATACGCGGCCCAGGATATTGGGGAACGCAGAAATCCGGACATGGCTGCACAACTGATCCGGCGCCTGACAGTGGAAACATCGCAACTGGTAAAAGATGCCATTGTTTTCAATCTGAAAAAAATGCCCTGCCACCGGATATACGAGGAACTGTTCCGGCTTTTCGCGTCTTCGGATGCGTTTCTGCGCAATGCGGCTGTGGCTGTTTTCGGATCGGAAAAAGATGCTGCCATTGCATTTCTGACTGCACATCTGGATCATGCCAACCGGGAAGTGCGGAAACTGATTCTGGACGCGCTCTTTCTGACCGGAACACCCGAAGCCCGGCTGGCTATCCGTGCAGGACTGCATGATCCATCCATCAATGTGCAGATTACCGCAGTGGAATATCTGGGCACAATGGAGGATCGGGGCAGCATTGACGATATGCTCCTGCTGCTGGAGAAAAAAACAGAACCCATGCTGCGCTGCACGATTCTGGACTCCCTTGCCCGTATCAGTACGGACGGGATTATACAGAAAGTCATGGCTGTGCTGGGCGCGGAAGAGGACATCAACCGGATTGAGGCGGTTTTCATTCCGGGTGTGATCCGGCTCGCCGCGCAGTCCGGGGATCTGGATTTCATCTGCAAAGTGTTTGAAACCATCAAAGACCTTCACACTTACGCGGATGACATTATGCGCGCGGTGGGGGAAACCCGGCGCCATTTCAAAAATATTCTGGATGAATGCTGCGTTCTGGATATGGTTGTTTCCATGGCAAAAAATCCCCGTCTGCGTGAAGATGTGCGCTACGGCGCAGTGGAACTGATTCTCAGCGATGATCAGAAACTGCTCAAGGGCGGGGAACTTCTTTCTTTGGGAAATGCTTTGATTTCTGAACCGTCCATGATATATGCAGGTGTGCGGCTTCTGGCCCTGTCAGAAGAAAAATCCGGAATGGATACGATCCGGGAGATTATCACAGAGACAAAAGACGAGGAACTCCGGAGTCTGTGCGAGGAACTCAGCGGAGATTCTCCGAAACCATCCCTTTGTGCAGAAAACGGAGGCCAAAAACGTGGCATTTATCACCCCTGATGAATTTGAGTATATCGCGGGTTTCATCTACCGGAAAACCGGCATCCGTTATGAGTTCAAAAAACTCTATTTTCTTTCCAAACGGGTGCAGAAAAGAATGGAGGAACTGGGATTTGAGACCACGGATGATTATATCCGAAAACTCCGTTTTGCTGATCCGGAGCAGAAAGAGTTTCAGCTGCTTCTCAATCTGCTGACCATCAATGAAACCTATTTTTTCCGGGATTATCCCCAGTTGCAGGCGTTTGCGGAAAACTGTCTGCCGGAACTGCTTGAAAAAAAAGAGGCTGAGGGAAACCGCAGAATCCGGATCTGGTCTGCCGGGTGTGCGTCCGGTGAGGAACCCTATACCATTGCCATTATTCTGATGGAAATGACAGAGGAACCCGCAAAATGGCAGATTGAAATCACAGCCAGCGATATTGACATGAACATGATTGAAAAAACCAAAAGAGCGGTTTATGAGGATCGAAGCATACGGGATGTGCCAAAAGAATATCTGGAGCGGTATTTCATAAAAACCGGAAAACAGTACCGTATCTGCAATGAAATCAGAAGCATGGTGCGTCTGGAGCATCTCAATCTGGGAAACCGGGAGGGGCTGAGGGACAAAAGAGGATTTGATGTGATTTTCTGCCGGAATGTGCTGATTTATTTTGATGATATTTCCAGAAAGCAGCTTGTGGATCAGTTTTATGTGTCCCTTAATCCGGGCGGCTATATTTTTCTGGGTTCCAGCGAATCCGTAGGCAGAATTTCCACTGCCTTCAAACTGAAAAGAATGGGCGATTATCTGGTTTATTACAAAGAAGAGGAGAAAAAACAGTGAAACAGGTACTGGTGGTGGATGATTCTCCGGTTGTCAGAAGTTTTCACATGAACATACTCAAAACATCCGGATTTATGGCAGATGGGGCAATGGATGGCGTGGAGGCCCTGGAAAAATCACTTTTAACCCCTTATGATCTGATTCTCTGCGACATCAATATGCCCAATATGGACGGACTGACCTTTATTCAGCGTTACCGGGAGGCGGGCAGAGAGGAACCCATTATTATTCTGACCACACAGGAGGAGGAGATTCACCGGAAAAAAGGATATGAGGCAGGCGCGAATCTCTTTATTGTCAAACCTGTGCGTCCCAATGATCTGCTGCTGCATATCCGGCTGCTCATGGGAGAGGAAGCATGAAATTTGACATCAGTGAACAGATAATGACTGTAATTCCCGGAGACGACTGCGGCATTGCAGAGGCTGTGGGGGATTATGAAATCATCCGGCATATTCCGGGCGAGATAAAGGAAATCCGGCTGGTGACAGACGGAATCAAAGAACTGGATACAGCCTATTTCAAGTTTCTTCTGGCACTCAAAGCCCTGGCTGCGGAAAAAAAAATTTCCTTTTCCCTTTCCGGAACCTCGCCGGAACTGGATTATGTCAGTATGCTTTACGGGGTGGATCTGCGCAGATGAGGATTTCCCGCAGAGGACACAGATATTTTTTTCCTTTCTGTCAGAAAATATCACTAAGCCATTTGAAAAAATGAATTTTTTAATGATTATTCAATTCTCCTGTTAAGTATGTTTCCATATATACCATTACCCTGAAACATTTAGGCTGTAAAATACCGTATTCGAAATGCCTGCCTCAGCAGAGTTTACAAGATACTTAAACAGCCACGAATAACACGAATCTGCACGAATGCACAAACCATAATTCATGCAATTCGTGTCATTCGTGCAATTCGCGGCTGTACCATCAAATCTTCTGAGTAATACCGGTTCGCCATTGGTTTTATACAATGCGGAATGCAAATCCGGAGGAGTGCAAAAATTAAGCGGAGCGGTTTTTTGCACATGCGCAACTGCGGAAAAACTGACGGTATTGTATAAAATCAATGGAGAATTGGTATAATACCAAATCACCGTTGAAAATGTGCTTTTGAAAAAAATAATACATTGTAATCAGACAGAAAAATATGATTCTATTGTATAGAATCAATGGCGAATTGGTATAATGGTATATTTTCAGGCATAAATTTTATGAAAAACCGGTTTTTTTGATACACGAAAACTTTTGTTTGCCTACTTATCATGTCATTGAATGGGACAGTCATATATGCAGCATACAAAAAATCAGATTATCAGTGAAAACAGGCAGGAATACGGAGAGATATACCCCCATCTCAGATGGGTTTCTCCGGAAGAGGCTGCAAATGCGGCAGCACAGCGCACGGAGCTTCTGCATTCAATGGAAACCGCTTTACACACGGTTTGCCATAATACAAAACCTTACTGGCAGGCATTGTCACCGGGCTGTATGACCTGCGGACAGGGAACATGGTCATGTCTGTTCATCAACGGAAAATGCCCATGCGCGTGCTTTCACTGTCCGACAGAGCAGAACAAAACCGGAGTTCCCATGACCAATTCGGTTCCTTTTCACAAACCTGCCGAATATGTCAGTTATCTGGAAAAATTCGGATTCAGGGGCGCGGCCCTCAGCGGTGGGGAACCTTTTGGCACATTTCCGCTGACCCTGAGTTTTGTCACTGCCATAAAGAAAAAATTCGGATCTTCCATTTATCTGTGGATGTATACCAGCGGGGTTTTTGCCAATGGGGAAAATCTGAAAAAACTCAAAGACGCGGGGCTTGATGAAATCCGTTTCAATATCGGCGCGACAAAATACCGGCTGGACAATGCCAGAAAAGCAGTGGGAATTATTGACAATGTAACTGTGGAAATTCCTGCTGTTCCGGAGGATACTGAAGTTCTGAAACAGAAAATCCGGGAAATGCAGGAAAGCGGCATATCTTATCTCAATCTCCACCAGTTGCGGCTGACACCTTACAATGCTGTGAATCTGATTCAACGCCCCTGCACCTTTGTGCATGGGAAAAAAGTCACAGTGCTGGAATCTGAACTCACTGTTCTGCGGCTGCTTGCTTATGCGGCTGAAAACGCTATTACGCTGCCCATCAATTACTGTTCTTTTGTGTACAAAAACCGTTTTCAGTCTGCCGCGTTCCGGAAAAGAAATGCGGCTGTGATCCGCAAATCTTACGAAGATCTGACGGAAAGCGGATATATCCGGAGTCTGTTCCTCACAGGGGAAGCAGGCGATCTTGTGCGTCAGACACAAGAATTTGGCACAAAGGAGGCTGATCCCGCGCTGTGGTCTCTGAGTTCTGCCAAAGACAGACTGTATTTCAGTGAAAGCCTGAGAGATCTGATCTTATTTGACAATGCTGATCTTTTTGTGACTTACAGCGATGCCAGAATTCTGCCGTCTGTTTCCTACCAAAATCCCTTTGCTGAAATATCACTGACCCGGAACAAAAAAGTGTTTGTTGAAAAAATGCGGGTGCAGGAACCTGTGAAAATTTCCCCTGAAATCCTTATGAACCTCAAAGGGGAAAATGTTCCGGCACAGGAACCAGACAGGAGCATATGGGAGCAGATACAGGCATTTGAGGAAATTCCCTGGGGACTGCAGGAATATTTTTAACTGAGAGGTTTTCCAATTGATAAAAGATAAAATTTTCAGGAACCCCGGTTTTTGCCTTGTGTCCGGCAACAGTTGAAATGTGAAATATTTTGCTGTATATTTCAGAATAATATACCAGTGAAGATATGTAAATGCAGTTAATTCATTCGGAGGTATATAAAATGGAAGATCTTTCACATTTCTGCTGTCAGAACATGGAGTGCCCTGATTACGGCAAAAGGGACGGTTTTCGGAAGTGATGAGAGTGTCAGAGAGGCATTGGAAAAATCAGAGGCGGGCAGTCAGGTCAATACCGCCTTTATTGAACGGCACAGCGGAACAGACAGAAACAGCCGGAAGGTGCGGAAGACATACTGCTTCCCAAAAGACCGGAAAGTTCATGAGGCCGTTACTTATTTTATCATGTATACTGATCCCAGGGCTGTTCAATTCTCTTCAATTCCTTTATAGCTGAAGATGTTTCTGATATT